>JAZDLF010000001.1:0-4993 GCA_043802295.1 Candidatus Woesearchaeota archaeon
ACCCCTTGTGGCTTAGTGGTTAGAGCGCCTGGCTGTAGTTTATTACTAAGGTGGAGATTCAATTATGATTACTATGAAACCCCAAAAGTCAGATGGTATTAGCAGTACCCGGGAGATCCCCAGTTCGACTCTGGGCGAGGGGATGCAAGGGGCTTTATGCCCCTTAATTCAAAAATTATTTATTAGAAAAATTTAAAAAGAAGAAGCGAGATATAAGAATATGAAAGATATTTTAGGATTACCTTCGGCAAAGAGTGTTACTTGGCATCACGCAAAAGTAGGAGATAGACAAACTACATCTACTCAAGCAAGAAAGATAAAAGAAGAACAAGGCTTTAGATGTAATGAATGTGGTAAAAAATTTCCAGAATGGCAATTACAAATTCATCATAAAAAAGGTATTTCAAAGCATAAAAATCCTTTAGGAGATATGCCCATCTATGCTTTAGGACATAAACCTAAACTAAAATATGAAAGAAGAAGTAATAAAGTTGCTATATGTATCCCCTGCCATAATAAGACTAAAAGAAAGAAGACAACAAAATCAAAAAATATGCTTCCTTCTTTTAATAATTTAAATATTCCCTCACTCAAATAATGGAAATGATAAAAGAAATTGATAAGTTAATCAAAACCCTGGTTTATGCAGTTGGAGCAATTTTGGTTTTATATGCTCTTTATGTAGTTATTAAAGGAATATTTTAAAATTTAAAAATAATGTCAATAAAATAGTATTATTGCTAATAAATGAGAACAAAAAAGAAATAAAATCTAGTAACAATGGATATTGGTATAAAGATATGAAAAATATAGAAGAAGATATTTTGTTAAACAAATATGCTTTTGAGAACTACAAACAAGTTTTTAATAAATTTTCCAATGTTACTGATTTGGAAGTTGATTTAGATAAAGAATTTGAGGAAAAAATAATTAAATTAATTAGTAAAATAAAAAATGACTGAATATTTAAGTCAAAAATATAATCATAAAGAAAGATGGAGTAGTTATTTAGAACAGATAAATTTGTCGATAGATTGTAAATCTAAAAACATTTTATATGTGGGTATTGGGAGTGGCTTAGTTTCTAATTATTTATCAAAAATGCATGAAGTAACTACTTTTGATTCAAACAAAAAATTAAAACCAGATATTCATGGGGATATATTAGAATTTGGCAAAAAAGTAGATAAAAGATATGATTTATTAATTTGCTGTCAAGTGTTGGAACATATTGATTATAATAGACTAGAATTCATTCTAAAACAATTTAAAGAAAATGTTAATAAAAATGTAATCTTATCCTTGCCAGATTCAAGGCATCATTTTAGGGCTGAATTTAGATTAAATAAACATAAATATAAATTAAAATATTCTGTACCATTTACAAAAAGATATAATAATATTCATAAGTGGGAAATAGGGTGGAAGGGAATATCTATAGATGTTGTTAGGAAATCAATAAAAAAACATTTTAAGATAATTAAAGAATATGGTTTGTTTGAAGATCCATATTATAGATTTTATTTATTAGAGGTAAAAAAATGAAAGAAAAAAAACAAAGAATTATAGTAAAAGGAATTGTGTTAAAAGATAATAAACTCCTTTTAGTAAAAAGAAAGAGAAAAGGACATGAAATTGATAATAAATGGGAATTGCCAGGTGGTAAAATTGATTTTGGAGAAAAGATGGAAGATGCATGTCAAAGAGAAATTCAGGAAGAAGCGGGAGTTTTAACAAAATTTAAGAAAATTGACATAGTTAATTATCAAAATATTTTTTTTGATGGTGTGCATTATAGTCATTTAATATTGATACCTATTTTATTTGATTATCAAAAAGAGGATATTAATTATAAGGGAGATCATAATGTTTATGAGGTGAATTGGTTTAATAGTCAAGATATAAAGCAGTTAGATTTAATAGATGATAACAAAAAACTTATTGAGGGTGTTTTAAAATGGAAATTGGGATAATTGGATTAGGAGGAATATCAGGATTACATATGGATGTTCTTAATAGTATAAAGAATATAAATGTAAAATGTGTTTTTGATATAGATAAGAAAGCAATTGAATTATTTCAAAATCAATACCCTGCTTGTAAAAAAAGTAGTAGCTTGGATGAATTCGTTCAAGAATCTTTAGATATAGTAGCTGTTTTAACACCCCCTAAAACACACTTCGAATTAATTAATTCCTTAATTGATAAAGGAGTTAAAAACATTTTTTGCGAAAAACCTTTAGTCTTAAATATAAATGAATTAAAAAAATTATACGCCAGATATCAAAAAGATAATTCAAAGATATTTATAGGCCAGAGTTATCTTTTTTTTCCACACATTTTAGAAATGAAAAAATATATTTGTGAAAAAAATGAAAATTTAAGAAATTTTAATATAGAATATAAAAAACCAATTGAAAAAATTAAGCCATTAGATGGTTGGAGATCTAAATATGAGGGATATGTTATTCAAGATAATGGTGTACACCTTATAGATTTATTAAGATTTGTTACTGATGATGATGTTAAGGTTTTAAATGCAATAGGCGGAAATACTTCTAATAGAATCAGAGGTTTTGATTTTGCATCTTTAAACTTAAAACTTAATAAAGGGGGTTTAGGAAATATTTTATTTAATCATAATTCACAAAATGAAGAGACTTTATACAGTGGAGAACATAATTATTTTTTTGAAACTTATTCATTACATTTAACAAGAGACAATTTAAAAGCTATAGATTATGAAGGAAACGAAACAGTCGTATTGCCTAAAGTAAAAGAGGATTGGTTTACTTCATTTACAAATATGTGGTTAACTTTTTTAGAAAATATTAAACATGAAAGAACATCAAGGATAAATATAGAAAATAACTATAACACTGTAAGTAGTGTTTGTAAAAGTGTTGACTATGCAAAAAAATATTGGATGGAATAAAAAGTGGAACTAAATGAAATACAAAAAAAAGTTAAAGAATATTTTGAAAAGACAGGATCTGAAGTATGGCCAAAATTTGCGATTCTTGCAAGGTTGGAGGAAGAGATTTCCGAAATTGGGAGAATTATATCTGTTGATGAAGGTTTAAGGGAAAAATGGAAAGTAGATAATATGAATTATACTGATGAGTTTGGAGATGCTTTATTCCAATTAATTCATCTTGCAAACCAATGTGATGTAAATATAAGTGAAGCACTCAAACAGGTTTTAAAAAAATATCAAAAATATGTAGATGAATCAAAAAATGAAAAATAGGATCTATTTTATTGGTGGTGCAAAAGGAGTTGGCAAATCTTCTTTGTTAAATTCAGAAACAATTATGAATTATGGACTTGAAATAGTTAACACAGGAGAATTTTTTAATAAAGCTAATAAAATTTATACTAGTAATATTAAAAAGAATGCTAAAAAAAATATGTTAGGTTATTTTATCAGAAAAGTGCCTTTGATAGCAGATACTCACTATGCTGGCTTTTTAAATGGTATTTATGGTGGAAAATTTGAAAGAGGTTTATATCAAGAAGAATTAGAATTATTAGATTCTAATTGTGATCTAGAATTAGTTTTAATAACCTTAGATCCTAAAGTTGCTTTGGAAAGAAGAAAAAATGATTCTAAAAATCAAAGAGATTTTAATTATGATAACCTAAAAAGAGAGATTGAAGCCAATTATTTATATTTTAATGAATACTGTGCTCAATTACAAAAAAAAGGGACTATTATTGAAAACATAGATTATGCTGTTTCAGTAAAAACTTTAGATAAGATAATTAAATAATTTTTTAGAAAAAAGAAACAAAAAAGCGTGCTCCAAGACAAAGACAATTTTCAACAACTACGTTAAGAAATCAGTCGTGAGTTGGGCGAGGGGGATTTATTTCCTACCAAAAAAATTAAAAACCTCTAAAGTATTAGAATTTAATGGAAGACAATAAAACAATCATGAATGAGTTGGGGATAATTAAACAAGGGATAATCTCTATTAGAGAAGAAATTGCAGATAGTTCTTTAACAAGTAATGATTTAATTTCTATTGAAAATTACAGAAAAGAAAAAGAAAACAATTCCCTTGTTTCACACGAAGAAATTAAAAAAGAGCTGAATAATGCTGACAGTTAAATATTCTAATCAAGCAGTTAAATTTCTTAAGAAATGTGATAACATTCTTACCAATAGAATATTAAATAAAATAGAATCTCTTGCTTCTAATCCTTTTCCTCAAGATGTAAAAGTAACACAGGGAGACAAACTTTTCAGAGTAAGAGTAGGAAAGATTAGGATACTCTATGAGATAGATTTTAAAGACAATCTACTTGGAATTATTAAGATTGATAAAAGAGAGAGAATTTATTGAATAGAAAAAATTCATTAAACAACCTCCCCACACCAACAATCCTTATATATAATAACCCAATCTATTTATTATGAAAACAGATGAAAAAACAATTCTTGAAATCCTCCTCGCAATAATATTAATCGTCCTACTTATCTTATTAATTTTCTTATTTACTAATTTATCATTAATAAAAAGTCCAACTGAAAAATCAATTTCAACTTCAATCTCAACTCCAAGCTCAACTTCAGGCTCGTATAATGTAAATTCCTATAACACATACATCTCTTATGATAAATATCCGACGACGACAAAATATTATCCAAAACCAGAACCTAAAAAAAATTACAGATACTTAAGATACAGTTCAGAAGCAAAACATCAAACATCATTAGGAATAATGGACAATGAAAAAAATAGATACATCGTCTATGTCAAAAATAAAGACTACAAAACAGGCTACTTTAAAGTAAAATTTTATTTCACAGATTACTATGGAAACACGAGAACAGAATCAATAAGACATTACATAAAACCAGATGAAGAAAAAAAGTTCTTCTACCAAAGCATTTACAACGACAAATATAAATACTACAACTGGCACTATGAAGTTATTTCTGAAACAAAAGTTTTTTAAATGGTTTTGATAATAAACTAAGATGACA
>JAZDLF010000002.1:0-35133 GCA_043802295.1 Candidatus Woesearchaeota archaeon
CCAATTACTAGTTATATCCCAATCAACTTTTGTATTTGTTAAAGTTCTTCCTATAAAATCAGCATAAGTAGTTGGAGCAATTGCATTATCTTGATTTTCTGCTGAAATTTTTGTGTATACTGCAGTTCCTGTTCCTGGTGATACAGAATAAGATACAAAAATAATATGTGCATTTTTAATAACTGCTCCTTGTGGAATACTTATATTTGTAAATCTAAAAGATTGATGATAAAGTTGAGAAATAGTAGAATAAATTCCAGTAGCATAATATGCAGTATTTAAATAAAAAGTTGCTGTTCTTATATCTATACCACAATCATCACTTCTTGCGCTAACTTGTCTAATTAAAGAGTTAGAAGGACAATTACCACAATTTATAGTTCCATTACAACCATCACTCCATGACCCACAAGTTTTACCTAAATCAGAACATGTCTTAAGAGTACATGAGCTTATACAGTTTCCATTAGAACATATTTGTCCTTGATTGCAATTAACAATATTCCAATCTAAACATGCATCAGTATCATATTGGCCACATATTTGATAAGATGTATTAGTATAACATTGTTTTAATCCATTTGTGGTACAATCATCTGTACAAGAAATATCACTTGCAACTTTACCTTCCCACATATATATTCTAAATACCTTAGGATTTATTAATCCTGATTCTTGTGATATAAAAACATTTTTAGAATAAATTGATTTATCTATTGGTAATGTTATACCCAATTTTTGCAAACAACTAGTTGAAGTATCACACATTTCAAATTGATAATTGTAACCAGATGGAGTATTTTTTTTAACTAAAGTTTCAACACAAGGTCTATCATCCTTAACAATACAATCTCTATAAGTTGAGTTATACAAAACTTGAGTTACTATAAATTCTTCTGAGCTTTCAACGTTTTGTGGAGTTGTTTCTTCTGGTAAATGATTTTTAGGTGTGATTACATATATAAAACCCAATATTATTAATATTGCAATAACTGCTTCTATTGTTTTTAAATAACCTTTTTTATTTACCATACTTCTAAATGTATTATTACTGTTTTTAAAATACCATATTCATCTAAAATAAAATCTCTCCATCTTTTAACAAAAACACTTGCTCCCTCATCTTGTTGTCCAGTACTATAATCAGGTTGTATATCTTGTAAATTATAATTCATGTCATCTCTATTTAACTTATAAATTCTAAAATCTTTACCTAAAGGATAGCTCCAATTAATTTTTAAATTATTTTTGATTAGATCTAAAAATCTATTTTCTGATATTCCAATAACACTTTCAGTAGCACCAAAATCAGCATAACAATTAAATAATTCCAAATTTAATGTATATTTTTCCAAAGGAAATTTAGTAGGATAATATATTAATGATATATTATCACAAACATTACTACCTCCCATACAACTAGGTAAGATTTTATATTCTTTTTTAAACTCATTAGATCCATCACTAAACTCCCAAAAACTACTTAAACTTACTTTTACACTAGGATATTCATCTTGTTTTAAGCCTATTGTTGTACAATTATAAATTAAAAGAGGTGTTCTTTTAACAACCCAATAAGCGCCTTCACTAAAATCATTTGTATCTTTAAAATTGTTTTCTACAATATAAGCCAAATTTTCAGCTTTATGTATTGGTTTTATTCCTGGTTTTATTAATAAAAATAATATTATTAAATAAACTATAAATAATCCCATACTAAACACCCAATCAACATGTAAAGCCCCTTTTTTCATTATATTCCTCCTTTAGCTGTAGTTATTATTAATGTTCCAATAGTCATCAATATTAATGAATGTAATAAACCTTGCTTAATTGTGCCTTCAGAAAATTTACCAACCATTAATCCTGTAAAAAAACCTTGTATTAAAACCAAACTAAAAAATATTCTATCTAAATCTTTTTGTGCCATCTTATCCCCACCACTAGTTATAGCACTAAATCCACCTAAACCTCCCTGCAAAGAACCACTTATCTCACCAAATTTTGGAAATAACCATAATTGTAATAATAACATAATAGCTATAAAAACAAAAAATACAATATAACCTTGTACTATTTGAGAAAATGCACTTGATCTCCTTTCCTCTTTCATCTTTTTAACATTAACAACAGAATTTGTTACAGAATCCAAAACATCACCAATATCACCACCACTTTCTTCTGCTTCAATTACAATAGCAACAGATCTCTTTATTACACCGTTTTCTGTATCATTAGCAAAAATATTTAATGCTTTATGTATTGGTATTCCCCATTCTATTTGATTAGACAATTTTTTAATATAAGGACTTAAAGCTCCATAATCTTCATTAGAAACATGTAATATAGACTTTGGTATTGAAATTCCAGATTTAACACTTTCTACTAAATTTCTCACAAATTCTAAAAATTTTAATTCAATTTCTTTTTGTCTTTTTGTTTCTTTAAGATAATCTAACCAAAATTGTAGCCATGCAATACTTATACATACAACAATTCCTGGCCAAAACCATCTTTCACCAAAAAATAATAAATAATCTATACCAAAAAGTACTAAAGCTACTAAAATTCCAATTAAATATTTTACTTTAAATCTTAATTTCATTTTATGTTTTAGGTTGGATTATATTTAAAAATAATATAAAAGCAACATTCAAAAATGGTATTATCAAATATGTTCCAAATACTGATAAGGTTTGAACAGTTAAACCTCCAATTTTACCTCCCAAACTGTTTATTATTGCTAAAGTTACCATAAATAATAATGGTGCTGCAATTAAAACTCCTGTATAAATATCTGAATACGTAGATAGCATCTCAACATATTTTTGTCTTTCTAATTTATATGTTAACATTGCATCCTCTGCTTTTTCTTTTAAATAAGATTTTAAATTACCACCACTTTCTATACAGGCAACTATTCCATTTAATAATTCACCAAATTCTTTTAATGGTGTTGTAATAGCTATTGTTTTTAATGCAGTAGATAAATCATAACCAAACAAATTTACATAATTAACAATTTTTTTAACTTCACTTTCTATGCCTTTATACTCACCAGAAGTTAATATTAAATTAAACATAACAATGGGTTGTGCTCCTGAACCTGCAACAGCTGACATATGAATTATCATAAATGGTAAATCGTCATTTATTGCTTTTCTTCTAGAACTAACGACTGTTGAAGGATATAAATAAATTCCAGCAAATATCAAAGCTCCTATCAAAAGACCTAAACCAATAGATCTAATTAAAACAGTTATTAATGATAATTTCATTAAAAAAAATACTACCAATAAAATTAAAAATGATCCAATTGTTCCTAATAATGTACTCATAAATATCATACTAACATAAGTTTTAGACAAAACTTTAATATCAGAAGATCTTAAAGAAGTATAAACACTTTCAAAAAATTCAGGATATTTTTTGGTTATTTTTAAAGTAAAATTTTCAAAGAAAAAATTTGATATTTTACCATATTTACTAGCTTCATAAATCGTATAGTCTGGTAATTTTACTTCTTGTATTTTTTTTAATTTAGTTATTTTTCTTAGATAGTCTTTCTCTATTTTTAACTCTTTCATATAACTTTCTTTTTCTGATTTTTTTTCTTTTTTAGTTGTAGCAATTTTTTTAATATCTAAAGAATCAATTATTCCTTGATTTAAACTTTCGATTTGATTTAATAATTGATAAATATAATTATCATAAAAATCAATTTGTTCTTTTTCAGTTTTACCTTTTAAAATATTTTTTAATAAAACTTTATTACCCTTAGCTTTTTTCACAGCGTCTAAAAAATTAGTTTTATAATTTTTATAAATCTCGATTTCTTCTAATAAAGATAATATTTTCTTTGCGTTTTCTTTTAGCTCACTCATTTTTTAGATTTTTCTTCTAAAATTAGATTTTTAATATTATTACATAATTTTATAATTTGATTTTTTATATCATTTGATTTTTTATCTTTTTTTAATGCTAACTCATCATATTTATCTGTTAATTCAAGAATTGTGCTTATATTTTGTTTTATTAGTTCAATAGTCATTGTATAATACCAAATCTTTTTAAGACAGTATGAGGCATTTTATAATATTCATTTATTATATCGTGAACTTCTTTATAACCAAATATACCTCTTCTGTACATTCTCATTAAAAGTTCAGATCTAATTTTAAATTCTCTATACAAATCTTGTTTCATTATACCATGTTGCAACACAATTTTATCAAAAACTCTAGAATCTGGTTTAAAGAAAAATTTGTCTTTTTTAGGATCCCATATAAATGGCTTGTTCTCAATTGCTTCACCAATATTTTCTTCCACTTTTAAAATTTCAACAATTTCTTTAACTCTTCTAACCATCTTATCTCCTAATTTTGCTGTAATCATAACACAAACAACATCTAATGAATCAACTAAAGCTGGTGACAAGTTTATTGGTGGTGTTTCCAATCTCCTAACCATTGTTGGTACATCTTCTGCATGCATAGTCCCTAAACTAGGATGACCAGAAGCCATTCCTTGAAATAAAACAAATGCTTCTACACCTCTAACTTCTCCAACAATTACATAGTCTGGTCTTTGTCTAAAACTTTCTTTTAATAATGTAAATAAATCAATCTCTCCTCTTTTACCTTCTGCACCCATTCCAATGCCACTTCTAGTAACAGATGGCAACCAATTTTCATGTAATATATTAAGTTCTCTAGTATCTTCTATACTAACCACTCTTGATGAAGGTGGTATAAAAAATGCAAACGTATTAAGCAAAGTTGTCTTTCCACTGCCAGTCCCACCAATAACCATTATATTACATTCATGTTCTATTAACAACCATATATAAGCCAACAATTCAGGACTCACTGTTCTAAATTCCATTAACTTAATAGGACTCCAAGGTTCTTTAGTGAATTTTCTGATTGTAAAAGTTGGTCCTCTTGAACTTATGTCTTGAGTATAAGTTGCATTTACTCTGCTTCCATCAGGCAAAGCAGCATCTAACAAAGGATTAGCATATGATATATATTGACCTGATTTTTGAGCCAATTTTTCTACAAAGTTTGTTAGTTCTTTAATATCATTATAGATTATATTTGTTCTCAGATTTTTATATCTTCTATGTACAATATAAATTGGAGTATTAGCACCATTACATTCTATATCTTCTATAAAATAATCTCTTAATAAAGGTTCAATTTCATTTAATCCAACAAAATCTCTATAAATATAATACATTATTTTTATTAAAGTATCGTCACTTATTTTAATTTGTAGTTCATTTAATAAAACTCTAATATTTTTTTCTAAATATTCAATTATAATATTAGGATCTTTAACACTAATAAAACTTATATTAATAAGTTCTCTAATACCATCTTCTAAAACACTCAATAGTTTTTTTTCTTTCTCATCTAAAACAGGCTCTTCTATATTGTATACTAATTCATTATTTGTGCTATCCCAAAAAACATGAGCGTAAACATAAGGACTTATTAATGGATATTTAACATCCAATTTTGTTTTATCAATTATATCTGGTATGTTTGGTATAATTGGTTGTTCAAATTTAAAAATTGACTTTTTTTCTTGAGAAATTTCTAATTTTTTGCTAAATAAACCCATAATACAACCTCTTTTTCAAAAAGTGTAACTAAACACTTATATAATTTTTGTATTACTTTTTAGTTACATTAGACTTAATACAACAATAGGATTATTATCATCATATCTTCCACTATGTGTTATAGTTAAAGTATATTTTCCAGAAAAAGGGCCAACACTATTAGACTGTAGCTCTAATTTAGTTATATCATTGTAATTTAAATTTAAATTTATTATATATTTATCAACCTGTTTAGTTGGTTTTAAAATCATTTTTAAAATACCTTCAGTTATTACTATATTAGGTTCCATCATTTTATCACTTGTTTCCATTTCCCAGCTTACATCAGTTTCATTAATATATAAGCTACCTTCATCTATTGTAAATGGACTTAAAACTCTTCTTGAGTTAGGGCCCTCATTAATAACTGTTCTTATATTTTTATCAAGAATAAACATAATATCTTTAGTTTGAGAAACAATATTCCTTTGAGTCATTTTTTTAATTAAAGGGACGCCAGCATTTAGAATTATAATTAAAACAATTACTCCTAAAGCTAAATACAATACAGCAGATATCCAAATATCACCTTTCTTTTTCATTTTAAAAAAATAAAAAAAATTAACAAGGGGTTGTTTCTTCTGCTACATAAGCACTACATGGAATACTTTCATTACTACCACCAGCTACACTAGCTATTGCTTCAACTTTCTGTGATCCTGCTGGTATTGTGAATACATAATTTTTAACCATTTGGATTGGTAAATAATAATTTGTACTAGGTACTGGTGTTGTTACACTTCCAGAACTATCATATACTCTAAACACAAATGATTTTATATCAACACTACCTTTATTTTCTATAGTTAATCCAGTACAACCTGCTTTTGTTATTTTAAAGTCTAATTGTGTACATTTTAATGCAGATTGTGTATTTTGTTCTGTAGATGTTGTCATATCTCTAACAAATCCACCGCCCCATGTCATTATAACAGCAGCTAAAGCAACAGTAAATCCTATTAGCAATACAGTTGCTATTAATGGTGAAATTCCTTTTTTATTCATTTTAATTAACCTCCTTTATATTATACTTAGATCATAAATAACATGTTGAGCTGAACAAGGCTCATAAATATTTTTTCCAATTTTTAATTTTGGTATAACATCAACCTGTTTAGTTGTACTCAAGCATGCAATTAAAAATTTATTATTTGAATAGGCATCTAAACTACTATCTAAATTTACAATTTTTATGTTTCCACTTTCTTCAGTGCATCTAAATGTAAAAGCATCAATTTTTTCTCTTTGATTTTCTATAGAAATGTCTAAATTATTACCAATCACATTTATACCAGTAATATCTATTGCTATATCTGTTGCGCAGCTTAATTTTTGTTCAGCAACAGTACCCTCTTTTTGTTTAATCTCTTCTATATAACCTCTACCCCATAACATAACAATAACTAATAAAGCAACAACAAAACCAACTAATAGAACAGTAGCAATTAATGGACTTACCCCTCTTTTTTTCATGGTTTACATATACCTCTTCTTGTTTTATCTGAACAACCAACTTTTTTGTTATTAACTTCTATAAATGGAATCATATCAAAACCAGTGTCATAATAACTTGGTGGTATTCCTAAGTTCACAGTACTAGTCGGAATAACCGCTGTATCTAATGTACTAGAGCTTATATTAGTTCTAATTATAAATTTTACTATTGTAAAAGAACCTCTATTATTAACTGATGTTGTTTTAGTAGTACAATTAGCATTTACAGTATAAATCACATCTCTGCAGTTTATATCATTCTCCACCATTTCTGTTAATTCATCAGTATATTTTTCAGTTTGTTGTTTACTCCACATTATAACAGTAGTTCCTAATAGCACAGAAAATCCTAATAATAAAACCCAAGAAATAACTTCACTTACACCTCTTTTCATTATAAATATTAATGTTAATTGATTTAAAAAGTTTTTGATGTTTGAGAGAAACCTTTATATATTTTCTTAGAACTAATATCATTTATGAAAAGAACTCATACATGTGGGGAGTTAAGTAAAAAAGATATAGGAAAAAAAGTAATATTATGCGGTTGGGCATCTTCTATAAGATCCCATGGAAAAATTACTTTTATAGATCTTAGAGATAGGTATGGTATTACTCAAATAGTTTTAAAAGAAAACATCGAAATAAAACCAGAATATGTTTTAAAAATACAAGGTACAGTTAAAAATAGACCATCACAAACAATAAATGAAAAAATTTCAACAGGTGAAATTGAAGTAGAATCTAATTCTATAGAAATAATAAATCCTTCTAAAACTTTACCTATAGAAATAGATGATAAAAAATCATTTTCTGATGAAATAAGATTAAAATATAGATATTTAGATTTAAGAAGAAATAATATGCAACATAATATTATAACAAGACATAAAGTAACTCAAGCAACTAGAGAATACTTAAACAATCAAAACTTCTTAGAAATAGAAACACCATTATTAATGAAATCAACACCAGAAGGAGCTCGTGATTACCTTGTTCCATCTCGTGTTAATCCAGGTAAATTTTACTCATTACCTCAATCACCACAATTATACAAACAAATTTTAATGATTTCAGGTTTTGATAGATATTATCAAATTGCTCGTTGTCTAAGAGATGAAGACTTAAGACAAGATCGTCAACCAGAATTTACTCAAATTGATATAGAAATGGCTTTTATAGATGAAGATGATATTCATAATTTAATAGAAGGTATGTTAAAACATATTTTTAAAAAAGTTTTAAATATTGACATTAAAACACCATTTCCAAAAATAAAATATGAAGAAGCTATGAAAAAATATAATTCAGATAAACCTGATTTAAGAAAAGACAAAAATAATCCAAAAGAATTTGCATTTTGCTGGGTTATAGATTTTCCATTATTTGAATATAGTAAGGAAGAAAAAAGACTTGTTGCAATGCATCATCCATTTACTTCTCCAAAAGAAGAAGATTTAAAATTACTTGATAAAAATCCAGAAAAAGTTCGTGCAAAGGCCTATGATATTGTTTTAAATGGTATAGAACTTGGCGGGGGTTCTATAAGAATTCATAAAGAAGAAATTCAAAAGAAAATTTTTGATAATTTAAGCATTGATAAAAAAACAGCAGAAAAAAGATTTGGTTTTTTATTAGAAGCTTTATCTTATGGTGGTCCTATTCACGGCGGTATTGCTCTTGGTTTAGATAGATTAGTTGCTTTAATAACTGGAACAAATGATATTAGAGAAGTAATAGCCTTCCCAAAAAATAAAGCAGCTCAATGTCCAATGGATGGTTGCCCTTCTGAAATTTCTGAAAAACAATTAAAAGAACTTAATATTAAATTAGATCTAAAGAAAAAATGAAAATTACTATTCTTGGTGCAGGAGATATTTCTAAAATTCATAGACATTCTAAATTATCTGAATTAGAAGTTAAAACTTTAATTGAAGATTTAGGTAAATTTCTTGCTGAAAAAAAAGTAGATTTAGTTATAGTACCTGCTCGTGGTATTCCCTATGAAGTAGCCAAAATTTATAAAGCAAATAGTGGTCCAAAAGTTATTGGTGTTATTCCTAAAGAAGATAAAGAATTTGGTATAATGCATATTCAAGAGTATATGCACATAAGTGATGAAGAAATAAATATTGGTGATTGGTATGATTTAAATGGAAGAATTGCTTCTTTAAGTGATTATGCAATTTGTATTGGAATGTCTGGTGGCGCTATTTGTGATGTAGCAATGTTAAAATATCATTACAAATATAAAGGTTCTAAAACCAAACTAATAATATTTAAAAACACAATTTCAAAAAAACTTCCTAAAGAAATAGAAGAGGATTTAGGAAATAACTTAAAATATATAAATAAAGTATCACAACTAAAAAGGATATTAAAATGAACATTGATAAAGATCTAATTAAAAAAGTTGCTAAAAATGCACGTTTAAATTTAACAGAATCTGAAATAAAAGAATTTTTACCACAGTTAAAAGAAATTCTAAATAGTTTTTCTGTAATAAATGATGTTAATACAGATAATATTAAACCATCATTTCAACCAATAGAAATAAAAAATGTTTATCGTGAGGATAAAGTTGAGAAATCATTAACTCAACGAGAAGCTTTAGCTAATACTAAACATAAAAAAGATGGTTTCTTTAAAGGACCAAAAGCAATATGAAAGCTAATGAATTTGTACAAAAAGTAAAAAATCAAGAAATTAATATAATTGAACACACAAATAAAGTTCTAGATGAAGCTAAAAAAATAAATAAAAAATATAATTATTTTAATATTGTTTCAGAAGATTTAGCAATACAACAAGCAAAAAATATATCTAAAAATCCAAAAGGTAAATTAGCAGGATTACCAATTTCAATTAAAGATTGTATTTGTGTTAAAGATGTTGAATCAACAGCTGGTTCTAAAATTTTAAAGGATTATAAACCAGTTTTTAATGCAACAATAGTTCAAAATTTAATCAATGAAGGTGCTATAATAATTGGTAAAACTTCTCAAGATGAATTTGGTTTTGGTTCATTTTCAGTTAATGTTGGTTTAGACAAAAAAATTCCAAAAAATCCTTATGATATTAATCGTGTTACTGGTGGTTCTTCAGGAGGAAGTGCTGGTTACACAGCAATAACAAAATATCCACATATTTCAATAGCAGAATCAACAGGAGGTTCTATTGTAAACCCAGCATCTTTTTGTGGTGTTGTTGGTTTATGTCCAACTTATGGTTTAGTTTCAAGATATGGACTTATTGATTATTCAAACTCTTTAGATAAAATAGGTCCAATGTCAAAATATGTTCATGATATAGATTTAGTATTACCCATAATAGCTCAACATGATTTAAAAGATTCAACATCATTAAAAGAAAAAATAAATTCAGATTCTAAAATAAAAAAAATAGCAGTTATAAAAGAAACTTTAAACGTAGATGAAAAAATAAAAGATCTTATTTTAGACAAATTAGATAATTATGATACAATTTCTTTACCTTTAGTAGAAAAATATTCTTTAGCATGTTATTATATTATAGCAATGTCAGAATCGTCAACAAATTTAGCAAAATATTGTGGTATTAGATATGGTTTATATCAAGAATTAAAAGGATCATTTGATGAATATTTTACTTCAGTAAGATCTAAAGGATTTTCAAAAGAAGCAAAAAGAAGAATTATTTTAGGAACATTCGCAAGAATGGCTGGTTTTAGAGATGCTTATTATCTAAAAGCCATGAAATTAAGAACTTTAATAATAAATGAATATAAAAAAGCATTTAAAAAATATGATTTGCTAGTTTCACCAACAATGCCAATCATAGCTCCAAAATTTACAGAGATTAAAAAATTAACACCATTACAAAATTACATGATGGATGTTTTAACAGTTGGTCCTAATCTAGCTGGTTTGCCTCACATAACAAATAATGTGGGTTTAGTTAATAAAATGCCTGCTGGTATTATGTATATTGCAGATCATTTAAATGAAAATAAATTAATAGAAATAAATAAAAAATAAGGCTATAATATTATGAAAAGAAAAAAAGCAGATTTTTTCATTAAAAGATACCAATTAGAACATTTAGTTCCTTTAGCATTAACAACTCTTTCAATTTATTTCTGGTTTGTTTATTTTGAGCAGATATTAATAAAATTTATTGGTTTAATTGTAAACATAACTGGTTTGATTGTGTGGTGGTCTGCAAAAATAACAATTGGTGAAAATTGGAATGCTGGATATGGACAACCAAAACTTAAAAAATTAGTAACTTATGGAATATACTCAAAAATCTGCCATCCGATGTACTGGGGGATAAATTTAACATTAATAGGACTATCATTGATACACCAAAAAATTTGGTTAATATTAATAACCTTAATTATTATAGTTTATTTTTTCAGAAGAATGTATGTTGAAGATATTTACTTAAATAAAATATTAGGAAATAAATATCAAGAATACAAAAGAAAAACTTGGTTTTAAGAAGTAAAAAATAAAAAGAAAAAATTAGCCAGTTTTTATTCCTTGTCCAACATTACTTAAGCTATTATCACCAATAGTACTCTTAATTTCACTAGCTAGTTTTTTACTTATATCTAATGTATGTTTTCCTACTACATTCATAAAGTCTTTAGTTTCATTATTATAATAATATAATCCTACCACTAATAAGATTAGTACAATTATGAGTAATGTTTTTAATAATCCCATTTTATTTTTTGCCTAAGATTCTAAAAACTTTAGTCCCACAATTTGGGCAAACACCTTGCATGGCTTTTAAGCCTCTTTTCATCTCTATTTCTTTACCATCTTTAATCTCTACTTGCTTTTTACATTTCATACATCTTCCTTCTACCATGTAAACACCTCCATTTAAATAATCATTAAATTTTACTTACTTTTATAACAAATTAGGGTATATAAATATTATTCAAAAGCTATATAAATAATAAAAAACACAAATCTTAAAAATGACTAAAATTGGCCTTGAGATTCATGTTCAATTAAACACGAAAAGTAAGATATTTTGTTCCTGTTCTACAACTGGTAATGATATTCCTAATTCCCGAACATGTGTTTCATGTTTAGGTATGCCTGGCTCAAAACCTTCTTTAAACAAAGAAGTTATCATGCAAGCATTAAAAATTGCTTTAGCTTTAAATTGTAAAATCTCAAATGAGATGTTTTTCTCACGTAAATCTTATTTTTATCCAGATTTACCTAAAAATTTTCAAATTACACAATATGAAATTCCTTTAGCAACAAGTGGTATTTTAGATGATATAAGAATTAGAAGAATTCATATTGAAGAAGACCCTGGTAAACTAGTTCATGTTGATAGCACAACTCTAATAGACTATAATAGATCTGGTATTCCTTTAGTAGAAATAGTCACAGAACCAGATTTTAAAACGTCAAATGAAGTTAGGATTTTCTTAAATAAATTAATAACAATCTTAGAATACTTAGATGTTTATTCACGAATTTCTGAAGCAAGTTTAAGAGCAGATGTTAATGTTTCTATTCCAGATGGTTCTCGTATAGAAATAAAAAATGTTAATGGAATAAAAGAAGTAGAAAAAGCAATTGAATATGAAATTCAAAGACAAAAAAAAGATATACCAAAAGAACAAGAAACAAGATCTTGGGATACAATAAAACAAAAAACATTTTTATTAAGAACAAAAGAAACAGAAGAAGACTATGGTTATATTTTCGAACCAGATTTAACAAAAATAGAATTATCTAAAGAATTAATAGAAAAAATAAAATCTGAATTACCAGAACTTGCTTTTGATAAATTAGAAAGATTTACAAAATATCTTAAAATTAAAGAAGGTGATGCAAAAGCATTAACTGCTGATATTTTATTAGCAGATTTATTTGAAAAGGTTTCTAAAAAAGTTAATCCAGAATTAGCAGCAAAATGGATAAGACGTGAATTACCTAGAGTATTACATTATAATAAAAAAACAATGAAAGACATACAAATTGATGAAACACATATGATAGAACTATTAAATTTATTAGAAACAGGACAAATAACAAACACAACAGCTCAAAGAATAATAGAAAAACTAATAGAAAAACCATTCTCAGTAAAAGATTATGTTAAAAAAGAGGGTTTACTTATACTAAATAAAGAAGATGAATTAAGAAAAGTTTGTTCAGAAATTTTAAAAGATAATCCAAAAGCTCTTAATGATTACAAATTAGGTGAGCAAAAAGCTTTAGACTTTATAATAGGTAAAGTCATGGCTAAAACAAAAGGAACCTCAGATCCTAATTTGGTTAGAAAAATATTATTAGAATTAATTAAACAATTTTAATTGATTTTCATAGATTTTTTCTTTTGGGATTCCAAAAATACTTTGAAGATATAACATTAATTTAGATTCTTCCAAATATAATCTATTAACCTCTTTTTCAATTAATTCCTCAAATCCTCCAAAGCCATAGTAAAATTGGTGATATCCTCCTCCTATATTATAAACAAGGTGGTAAATTTCATGAGCTACAGATTTAATATCTTCTTGCGGTGTTATTGGTTTTATTTGGACAATCCTGCGTTCCATGTCAATTTTTGCTTTGCTAAAAATTTCTTTATTGTAAACAAATTTGAAGAGTTTGGATATCTTATCAATATATAATTCACATAAAGGATATTTTTGAATATAATGTTTTAGTCCTAATAAATTCCATCTCTCCCAACTTCCTTCACGACTCCTAAAAGCCCATAATTCTTCAGGTTGCAACATAATTCAAGAAAATTTAAATATATTAATAAATTTTTTGGTTTTTATTTAGTAAAATTAATACAAAAAAATTTTGATCTCACAAACTTTATAAATAAATAAAATTAGACTAATATAAGATGGATAAAGAATTAGCAGATTTTGCAATAGAATATCTACAAAAATTGGGTGCATCTTATGTAGAAGCTAGATTAGATGAATATTCTGGAAATTCTTTTGTTATGAAAAATGGTATACCTCAAATCTCAAGCTTTGATAATGTTTCAGGTTTAGGAATTAGATTTATAATTAATAAAGCTCTTGGTTTTTTATCAACAAATGAATTAGAAAAAGAAAAAATAAAATTATTAATAGAAAAATCAATTAAAACAACTAAATCTGCTTCTAAATTAAATGAAAATATATCTTTTTCATCAGAACCAATTTACAAAGAAAATTATGAGGTAAAACAAAAAATAAATATTTTAGATTTAAGTCCAGAAGAAAAATTAAAAATATTGTTTGAAACACATAAGTTATTAAAAGATTCTAAAATAAAAATTCCAGGAAGTTTTTTTTCATTAGGTGATAATATAACAACAGAATATATAACAACGTCAGAAGGAACAAGAATAACAGCGACAATTCCAAGAGTAAATTTTTTCTATTATATAACAATACAAGAGGGTAATAAAACATCACAACGTTATTGGGATTATGGTGCATCAGGTGGTTTTGAGTTTATTCACTCATGGAATATTCCTCAATTATTATTAAATGAAGCAAAAGCTTGCCAAAATAATTTAAAAAAAGGAAAAAAATGTCCTTCAGGAAATTTAGATTTTGTAGTTGCCCCACAAGTTACAGCAATAATGGTTCATGAATCAGTTGGTCATCCATATGAAGCAGATCGTATTCTTGGCCGTGAAGCAGCACAAGCTGGTGAATCTTTTGTTAATGATAAAATGTTAAATACAAAAATAGGCTCTGAAATTGTAAATGTTGTTGATGATCCTACAATAGAAAATGGATATGGTTTTTATAAATATGATAATGAAGGTGTTAAATCCCGTAGAAAATATTTAATGAAAAATGGGATAATAAACGAATTTTTGCACAATAGACAAACTGCTTTTCAAATGAACACAAATAGTAATGGTTCATCAAGAGCAGTTGACTATGATAAAGAACCAATAGTTAGAATGTCTAATACTATTTTATTAAATGGAGATTATAAAGAAGAAGAATTATTTGAAGATGTTAAATTGGGAATTTACATAAAAAATTTTATGGAATGGAATATTGATGATAAAAGATTTAATCAAAAATATGTTGGTGCAGAATCTTTCTTAATTAAAAACGGTAAAATTCAAAATCCAATTATAAATCCAGTTATTGAAATAACAACCCCAAAATTATGGTCATCAATAGATGCAATTGCAAATAATACAGAATATCATGCTGGTAATTGTGGAAAAGGAGAACCTATGCAAGCAATTCCAGTTTGGTTTGGTGGTCCATCAATGAGATTAAGAAATATAAAGGTGTTATAATGTCACAAGAACTTGCTAAATATTTACTAGAAAAATTAAAAAAAGAAAATGTAGATGATATAGTTATATCATTATCTTCAATAAATAATACCTTAATTAAATTCTATAATAATAAAATAGCTACAACAAAAATTTGGAATTCAAAAGATTTAGGAATATTTGTAGCTATTAAAAAAAGGTTAATATCAACATCATTAAAAACATTTACAAAAGAAGCAGCTGATTCAACAGTCAAAAAAATTTTAGCCTTCAGTAGAACTATCCTTCCAAATGAAGAATATCAAGGTATAGCTAAAGGTCCTTTTAAATATAGAAATATAAATGAAACTTATGATAAAAAAGTTATTGATATTGATCCTGTTGATTATGTACAAAAAGGAATTAATATAGCTTTAGAAAATGGAGCAAAAAGAACAGCAGGTTTGTTTGAAACATCAGTTGCAGACATTTATTTATTAACATCTAATAATATACAAGCACAAGAAAAAGGCACAGACCTATATTTTTCAATAAGAGCTTTATGCAATAAAGAAGAGTCTGGGCATTATGTTGCTAATTCTCGTGTTTTAAACAAATTAAATTTTGAAAAATCAGCTCAAAAAGCAGCACACATAGCCAATCTTGCTAAAAATCCACAACAGGGTTTACCTGGAAAATATGATGTTGTTTTTGATAATTTATCATTTGCAAATATAATTGATAATCTTGGTTATCATTTCTCAATTTATAATGTTGAGTCTAGGTTATCATGCTTAAACAATAAATTAAATAAAAAGATAGCAAATACCAAATTAAATTTATATGATGATGCAACTTTACCAAATGGAATTAATTCAATAAGTTTTGATTCAGAAGGAGTTCCAACACAAAAAAATACTTTAATAAAAAATGGTATTCTAAAAACTTATCTATATAATACATCTACTGCTAAAAAATATAAAACAAAAACAACAGCAAATGCAGGTTTAATTAGTCCACATCCATTTAATTTAGTAATAGATCCTGGTAATTCTAAAGATTTAATTTCAGAGGTTAAAAAAGGTATTTACATAACAAATGTTTGGTATACAAGATTTCAAAATCATGATACAGGTCAATTTTCAACAATTCCTCGTGATGGTATATTTTATATTAAAAATGGTAAAATTGATCATCCAATAAAAGATATAAGAATCTCAGATAATATATTAAATTTAATGAAGAACATAAAATCATTAAGCAAAGACCAAGAACAAATTAGAAGTTGGGAAGTTGAAACACCTTGTATATTACCACAAGCGCTAATAAAAAATGTTAATATAACAAAATCACAATAAATCAACAGCTCTTTTTATTTCAAAAAAACAAGGAATATTATTTTCTTCTAAAATTTCTTTAGCTTCTTGTATAGCATCATAACCCATAAAACATGTTACAACAGTCTTTCTAGATTCATTTTTAAATCTTAAGATTTCTTTAGCTATTTCTTTAACATCAGTCATTTTTTGAGGGGTTACAATAACTAAAACAGAATCATAAAAATTTTTATCTTTTAAAAAATCAAATATCTTTTTAAATTTATCAGATTTAGCATCTCCAATTAAGTCTATTGGATTTCTTTTGTTCCATAAAAAATCAAATTTAACTTTTGGCAAATCAACTAAATCTAAATTTTTTTCAGAGCAATAATCAGTAGCTAAACTAGCAGGTCCACCAGCATTACTTATTATAACGACTCTTTTTCCTTTAATATCTTGATTAATATAAAATTTAGCTAAATCAAAAGCATTTGTAATATCATTAGCCAAAATAACATTACTTTGTTTAAAAGCAGCCTTATAAATTTCATATTCTCCTGCTAAAGATCCTGTATGACTTAGAGTTGCTTCTTTACCTTTTTCAGAAATTCCTGATTTTACAGCAATTATTCTTTTATTACTATTTTTGCAAGATTCCATAAATTTTTTACCATTTTTTAAAGTTTCAATATACAAAACAATAACTTTCGTATTAACATCATCATTAAAATATTCAATAAAATCACTAAATTCCAAATCAGCCATGTTTCCTAAACTAACAAATCCACTAAATCCAAAATTCTCTTTTAAACTATAATCAGCTATTCCACTCCATATAGCACCACTTTGACTTATAAAAGCAACACTACCTTTGTAAGGAGTTGATTTTGCAAATGTTGTATCTAAATTCAAATAAGGATTAACAACACCAAAACAATTTGGTCCTAATATTCTAATTTTGTATTTTTTTGCTATATTCAATAATTTATCTTCATCTTTTTTATTTCCTATTTCAGAAAAACCTGCACTAATTATTATAACATCTTTTATTTTTTTCTTGCCACATTCTTCTAAAACTTTAGCAACATTCTTAGCTGGTATTGCAATTATTGCTAAATCAATGTTTTCTTTTATCTCTTTAACATTTTTATAACATTTAAAACCTAAAATTTCAGTTTCATCTAAGTTTATTGGAAAAACTTTCCCATTAAATTTTTTTAAATTTTCAATTAAAGAAAAACCAACTTTATCTCTATTATTACTTGCTCCTATTACAGCTATTGAACTTGGATTTAAAATTTTCATTTTATAAACTGATAAACTATTCCAAATAAAAACATGCTTATCAACAATAAACTAAGTATCAAATGTCCTTTTATATTATATTCTGGTTTTCTATCACCCATTTTTTTAGCTCTATGAAACATTATAACTATTAAAGTACCTTCTATACCAAAAGTTATTGCTCCTGTAAAACTTATAATCTTAATGAAATCAGCCATTCCACTTATACCAATCAAAAATGGAATTAAACATACCATCCAAAATGAATATCCTTTACTAATCTTATAATCATATTGAAAAACCCATTTTAAACCTAAAGATAAAACTAAAAACGAAGAACCCATAGCAAAAACAGCAAAAAAATTACTAAGTATAATCATATATTGACCTATAACTTCCCCCAATCCTAGAGTCCCAATCTCAGTTGTAGTAATTCCAGTAACACCAACAACAGCAATCGCAAATAATAAATATATTGCTAATGGTATGCATGTACCAATTACAATTGCTTTTTTTAATTTTTTTCTATCTTTTATTAAAATTTCTTTTATTTCTGGGATTGCAGTAGTACCAATAAATGCAAATAATATAACCCCATATGGCACTAATAATTTAGAAACATCAAATGCTGTGAAGTTTATAGATTTAATATTAAAGAATGATATCACACATATACTTAGAATTAATAAAATTATAAAGAAATCAAAAAATATCTCACTTTTTTCAACAGCTCTTAAATCCATATAAACTAGTATACTTATTAAACCAAAAAATATGATACTATACAATAATGCACTACCACCAAAAATAGCTTGCAAAGCTAAACCTTCACCAATAGTATAAGCACTTAATGCTCCATAAATTCCTAATATCATTGCTAGAGTCATTATTAATTTACCATATTTTCCTAAATATTTACTAGCATATCCCGTTAATTCATGTCTACCATTAGTCCTTAAAGAAATTTCACCAACATATAAATGTAAAATAAGTAAAATAATTCCTATAAATACAATATCAAAAATACCTGTCCAAAAACCAGCTTTTGCAATAACATATGGTATTCCTAAGATACCAGCTCCAATAATTCCGCCTACTAAAGTAGCAATCGCTTCATAGAACTTATAATCACCCATTTTTATTAAAAGTAACAAAGGATATATAAATACATTTTGTTTTATTTTCTTAAAGGGCCTGTAGCATAACCCGGACAGTGCGGTCGGCTTCAAAGAAATTAGCTAAGGACCGATTGATTCAGGTTCAAATCCTGGCAGGCCCATATTTAGAAATATTTAAATAAATAAAGATAAAGTGTTTAGTTATGGACAACAAAGATACAAAAGGTATTAGTATAAAGAAAAATGAAAACTTTTCTGATTGGTACACAGAATTAATTCAAAAAGCAGAATTAGGTGATTACACTGATGTTTCTGGTTGCATTGTATTTAGACCAAGAGCTTATTCTATATGGGAAAAAATTATGGAAGAGGTTAATAAAAGAATAAAAAAATTAGGTGTTAAAAATGCTTATTTTCCGTTATTTATTCCAGAAAAATATTTAACAAAAGAATCCAATCATATTAAAGGCTTTAGCCCAGAAGTTGCATGGGTAACTCAAGCAGGTGATACTATCTTAAAAGAAAAACTTGCTATAAGGCCTACATCAGAAACAATAATGTATCCTTCCTTTTCAAAATGGATTCGTAGTTATAGAGATTTACCTTTAAAAATTAATCAATGGTCAAATGTTGTAAGATGGGAATTTAAGCATCCAGTTCCATTTTTTAGAACCCGAGAATTTTTATTTAATGAAGGTCATACTGTTTTTGCAACTAAAAAAGAAGCAGAAGAAGAAGGACCAAAAATAATTGCTATGTATAAAGAAATATTAGAAGAATATATGGCAATACCTAGTTTCTTTGGTAAAAAAACTGAAAAAGAAAAATTTGCAGGAGCAGAATATACATTAACATTAGAAACTTATTTACCAAATGGTCGTGCAATACAAGGTCCTGACTTTCATCATGATGGTCAAATTTTCTCTAAAGCTTTTGATATTAAATTTTTAGATGAAAATGGAAAAGAACAATATGCCTATCAAAATACATGGGCTATCTCAACAAGAATGCTAGGTGTTATGTTTGCTTTGCATAGTGATAATAAAGGTTTAGTTTTACCACCAAAACTAGTAGATGAAAAAATCTGTATCGTTCCTATAATATTTGAAGATTCAAAGAAAAAAGTTTTAGCACAAGCACAAAAAATTAAAAGTATGTTAAATGGTTATGGAGCTTTTATTGATGATAGAGAAGATTATAGCCCGGGATGGAAATTTAGTGAAATTGAATTAAAAGGTACTCCTATAAGAATTGAGATAGGCCCAAAAGACCTAGTTAAAAAACAAGTAATTGTTGTAAAAAGGAATACTCTACAAAAAAAAGCAGTTAAAATTTCTCAATTAAAAAAAATCATTCCAAAATTATTAGATGAAATACAAAGTGAATTATTCAAAACTGCTGAAAATTTAATGAAAAATAATATAGTTGATGCAAATAATTTCAAAGATATTTTAAAATTATTAGAGAACAAAAAAATTGTTTTGGCTCCAATATGCTCAAATGTAGATTGTGAAGACAATCTAAAAGAAAAAACAGGAGCTAAAGTTTTGAATATACCTTTAAAGCAACCTAATCTTAAAGGAAAAAAATGTATTATTTGCAATAAAGATGCAAACTATGTTGCTTATATAGGTAAATCATATTAAACTTAAAATTTTTTTATACCAAGGCAAGCCTAAGACTTTAATTTTAATTTCTTGTTTTTTATTATATGCTTTACCAGTTTCATCTTTATATGAAATATCAAAAATAATGCTATTAACTAATTCCTTACCTTTTGTATTTAAGTGAATTTCTTGACTACCATCTAAGTAATCTAATTCAATGTTATCAATTTTACTATTTAATTTAATATCACTAATATAACTATCTGAATTTAAGATCATATACAAATCAACTTTATCTTTATAATTTATAATGCTTGGAGTTATATTAGATATATAAACCTCTGGAGTTTTGATAATTTTAACATTTAAATTGTAATTTTTTATCATTTTACTATTTTCAGCACTTATTTTTATAGGCTTATTATTTAATGGTGTAACATTGAAATTAACATATTCTTGTTGAGAAATTCCTAAATCTATTTTTTTACAATCATTTTCTAGACAAACTCTAATGTCTTCTTGTTCTACATTACCTTCATTTTTAATACTACAATTAACAAAAGCAGTCTCATTCAAATAATATATTTTTTTATCACTTTCACAGTTTAGATTTAAATTAGTGAAAGTTATTTTAGAGTCTCTTTCACTAAATATATCAACAAAATTTTGTGCTTCTTCTAAATTATACATTTTATATTTCTTTGAATATTTTACTTCAGATTTTGCTTCATCGCCATATATACTTTTAACTTCTAAAACAGCATCATAAATATAATCTTTATCCAAATTTTCTGGAATCTGTATAATCCAATATATTTGTTTAATTTCATTAGGTTTTAATAAAACTGTCTTAGAATTTTTTCCTATCATGCCAGGGGCCTTTGTTAAAAATAAATTTAAACTTACATAATAATCTTTTAGATTTTCAATTGTAACCCTTAATGGAACATAACTTCCAAATCCAACTTCTTTTTCAATAGGATCTATTTTCAAAGAAAATAATTTTTCAACTTGTTCTCCAGTTTGAATTATATTAGTACTAATCTTTAGTTTTTTAGCCTCAACTTGTAATCCATTAGATCTCCAACTATATTCAGCAGATGCTTCTCCTGAATCTTTAGAATCTTTTAATTTTATATGGGTAGCATCCAACCATCCATATTGACCAAATGTAACATCAAAAGGCACCCATCCATAATTTGGAAAATAAACTTCAGCCCATCCATGATTTCCAAAACTATTATCTATATTAGAATAAACAACTCCAGAAACAAATCTGGCTGGTATGTTAACAGATCTGCACATTGAAATAAACAAATTTGTTATTTCATCACAAACGCCTTTCCTATTTCTCATAACCCAACTACTTTCTTGAACAGCTTCTGCTGTTAATGTATTTAGATCATATTTTACATTTTCTCTTACCCATTCAGCTAATTTAAAAACAGCTTTAAATTCATCTGTTTCTCCTCTTGTTAATTCATTAGTTTTATCAGTTATTTCTTGATTCATATCTATAAATTTAGTTTCTTTTACATAATCATTATATTCATTACCTAAAACCGGAAAGTCAACTTTATATCCTATTTTTTTAAATGTATTATAACTTTTTATATTAGAATCCAAACTAAATTTTAATATTTTTTCACTAGGATCATTCCATTGATATAACAATATTCCATCTTTAGTTATAATAGAATCAGGGTCAGATGTTGTTCTAAAATCTAATATTTTTTGTCTATAATCTTCCTTAGGAAATAAATAAATACCAGCTTTAACATAACTTGTCTTAGGATTTGTAATAGTATACTTTAAATCTAGTTCTGAAGATAATTTAAATTTTAAATCAATATCTTTATACAAAAAATATTCTTGATCAGCTACAACAATAGGAATTATGATAAGAAATATTAAAATAATTAATTTCTTGATTTCTCCATCACCTCTAAATATTGATATAATTTTACTCTTATTTGTTCCTTTAAATTATTATCTAATTTAAGTTCATCTATTTGTTTATCCCAATCTACATCTGGAATTTTTGTTAATGTACTTGTAAATACTCTATTAGCTTCTTTAATCTTTCCTTCTATTATTTTCGCTTCACTAGAATTAAACATTTTAGTAGCAGGAAATTTTGTGATAGCATTTGCTCCAGCTTTTAGAACTAAGTCAACTTCATTAACTCTTGTTGGAGAAGTACCAGCTATTATCTCTAATTTAGGAAATCTTATTCTTGTATTAGCAATCCAATACAAATAATCTTCAGTACTAGGTCCTTTAGTGTAAATTGTTTCAGCAATAGGTCTTAAAGCATAAAATGTTATTCTATCTAGTTTATTTTTGGCAATAAAATCATGTAATAAACTAATGTCCTCTCTTTTTTCACCTAAACCTATAACAATAGTTATACTTTTCTTCAAATTTTTAGTATTTTGTAACATTTTAACATAAGGCTCAATTGGTTTGTTTGGGCAAACTTCATTATGCAATTCTTCATTCACAGTTTCGATAGAAGCAACAATACCTTTTATGTAGGGTCTAAATTTTTCTATATCTTCTTCTTCAAGAACTCCCAAATTTAACCATATCTTTTCTCCATAAACTTCACTAACTAGTTTAGTAATATTAACTAAATCATCTATAGGAAAAATTCTGTAACCTCCTGTCAAAAACTCAATTCTCCATCCTAGATTTTTACATATTAAAGCTTCTGTTAATACAGAAGACAAACTTCTTCTAGCATGTTCTGCGTATTTTATTCTACTTTTTTGAGTACTTCTAAAACAAAATTTACAAGTCCCTACATCACAATACCAACTAAGAAAGATACATCTACCAAACCAAATTTCTGGTTTAAAATTATCCAAATAAACATTATTAGCTTTTTCTATTATATCCATGTTCTTATTCTAAAAAAATAAAATTTAAATAGTTTTACATTTTAGTATTATCATGCAAAAGATACTATCAGAAAAAGAAGCTGAGGATTTCCTTGAAAAAAATTCATTTCCAATTGCAAAAAGAAAACTTGCTAAAACTATGAATGAGGTTATAAAATTTTCAAAAGAGTTTGGTTATCCTATAGCTTTAAAAATATCATCTAAACAAGTATTACATAAAACAGACGTCGGCGGAGTAAAATTAAATTTACAAGAAAAAGATATTGAAGATGCATATAATGAACTTATGAAGATTAAAGTTAAAAAACAAGGAATTTTAGTACAAAAATATAGTGAAGGAAAACAGATAATAATAGGTCTTAAAAAAGACCCAACTTTTGGTCATGTCTTAGCATTTGGTTTAGGAGGTATATTTACAGAGATATTAAAAGATGTTTCATTTAGAATATGTCCGATAACAGAACAAGATACTGAATCTATGATTCAAGAGATTAAATCTTATCCTATCTTAAAAGGCTATTGTGATACTCCTGCAAATATAAAATTGATTAAGCAAGTTCTATTTAAAACATCTGAATTAACTAAAAAGTATCCAAAAATAAAAGAACTTGATATAAATCCTTTAATAGTAACTGAAAAACAAGCAACAATAGTAGATGCAAGAATTATTTTTGATTCTTAATTTGTTCTTTAATTGAATCTATAAACTTAATAAAATCTTTTTTAGCAACATTTCCACCACAAGCATGTTCATGCCCACCACCATAACCATCTATACCATATAAAGCTTTTTCAATTAACTTTGGTAATAAATGTGTTTGTGATCTTAAACTTAGTCTTACATTATCATCTTTTTCTCTAGCAACTATAACTAAAACATCTGGAAAATTGTATATTAACTCATTAGATAAAAAATTAGATAAACTATATTCTTTAGCAGAATAAGTAAATAATAAAACATTATCTTTTATCTCAGTATTCATTGCTTTTTCTAAAAGAATTTTATAATGTTTATTAACTTGTTCAAATCTATCATAAATAAATTTTCCTCTATTAGTGGTCTTATTCAAAATTTCATAAGGGCTTTCAATTTCTTCTAAAAACTCTAAACATTTTCTAATATCTAAAGATTTACCCTTTAAAATAAAATTAAATATTTTGCATAATTCTCCAACTTTACTTTTGAATAGAGCATTACCAGGATCTTTTATAAACACTGGTAACAAATCACCATATTTTTTAGAAAAATCTTTACTAAATTCTGGTAAATACCAATCTCCTATACATCCAACAGTAGCAATCCATAAATCTTTTTTAACTATTTTATAACACCAATAAGATACAGGTCTTCTATCATCAGGATCTTTAATTCTAGGATTATAACACTTTATATTATCCAATTTTATTGGTGTATGATGATCTATCCATATTATATGAGCTTTTATATCATCTATAAATTCTTGAGTTACAACAGGTTTATCCAAAATAAATACATAATCAGGCCCGTAACTTTCAGCTTTTTTTGAATAGTTTACATATAAATTTCCTTTAACAAAAACACCTTCACCTTTACCAAAATGCCTTTTTAGTAATAAATAACTACATAACCCATCTTCATCATCATCAAAGAAAAATAAAGGTTTTCTTACCTTATCTAAAATTTTTTTAATATCACTTAATTCTTTATTAGAGATCATATAACTTAAATCCTCTTAAACATATCTTTTGATTCTTCTTTTATAGGTATTATTGATGTTTTGTCTTCAATTTTTTTAGGAGTATATATTCTATCATGTTTTATTTTAGGCATAAAGTTATTTGATCTTTTTGCAATAATTAACTTTATTATTAAAAATATAATTATTAATAATATTATTCCTCCACCAATTATAAATGGTGTTTTCCATTTAACTATAAAATCTTTTACTTTAACAAAATTTCCAGTTATCTTATTTTTAAAACCAGCAACACCACCAGTTATTTTTTCACCACTTGCAGCTAAAAAAGTTTTGTTCTCGATATTTTGAGTCTCTAATATTATATTATTTCCTGCTAAATATTCAACATCCCATGTCTCACTTGTAGAATCTTTGCCATCATTTACAGTTATTTTTAATTTATGTGTGCCATTGCTTAAAGTACTAGGATCTAATACATATTCCTTTCTTGTTGCATCTTCTATTTTATTATCATCCAAATACCAACTAATAGTCAATGGATCTTCTTCTTGATCAGATACACTTACTCTAAATACTTGTTCTTCAGACAAAGTCAAATTATTAGTATTATCAGGTAAAATATTTTCTATATCAGGTGGAAAATTTTCTTCTGCAATAATATTACTAGAATCACTTTCATTAGAGCTACCTTCACTTATTACTTCTTCTAAAATAGAGAGAGTAACCTCTTGACTTGCACTTAAACCAGATGTATCTTTAACAGTAATTGTTATTGCATCATTTCCAACTTCATCTTCTTTAGGTGTAAATTTTATATTTTTATCAACATTATTAACTATAGCTTCTAATAAACTAGTATCCAAACTAGAAATGCTCCAAGTCAATTGATCTTTATTATCTTTATCATCAGTTGCATAATCTAACAAATCTAATGTCCAAGATCCACCATTTTTATATTTAGTTTGATTTGGAATTACATCAGTAAATTGCGGTTTTTGATTAGAAGAACTTTGATTTTGCTGTTGATTTCCACCACTATCAAAAACAGTTAAAGTAACTTCATTAGAACTTGTACTAGATTTACCATCATTTGCAATAAATCTTATCTTTTCGATACCAAACCAATTATTTGGTTGTGAAAAGCTAACCAAATGAGTTATAGGATCAATACTAACCTGAATATTTAAATTACCACTAACACTATAACTTAATAAATCATTATCAGGATCATAAAAATAATAATCCAAGCTAAAAACATTACTTTTAACAGTATTTTTATCCCAACTTACATTTTGAATATATGCATTAGAATTTCTTGGATAAACAGGAAGATTATTTGTTTTAGATAATGTTAAAGTATAATCATTACTTGCTAAAAAACTCTGATTTAGATTATTTTTAGCAAGACAATTCCATTTATAAATGCCATTTGCCGGGATTTCGTAAGTAAAACTAACTTCTTGTAAATCGCTTGCAGGTTTAGTATCCATATTATACCAAACATCACCGCTTTTAAACCTTAAAGTTAAACTATTTAAAGTTTCACCAGCTATTTGTACACCTATACATTTAAATACAATTTTATTAGAAGTAGTATTAATAATATTATCTTGAGGTTCTCTTAATCTTACCTCAACAGCACTGACACTTAAACTAAATAATAACAACGCTACAATAACAAAAAATAACCTCTTTTGCATAATACTCTTTAATAATAACATATTTAAATACTTTTGTGTAAATCAAAATATATTCAATAAAATGATACAAATAAGTTTAAGTTTATTAGAAAAAATATTAATCTATATATTTATTTTAATAACTTTATTTATTTTTGTTAAATTATCTAATATTAAAATCTTTGGTCATAAAGTTATAAATTTAAAATATAGGATAATAATTGCAGTATTATTTCCTTTAATTTTAGCTATATTATTAGCACTTGGTTTTTTAATAGTAGTAATTATCCTAGTAATAATTTTTGTTGTGTTTATACTATCCTTTTTTAGAAAGAAATAATTATGGTGCAACTTCTAAATCAACCATAATATCTTTTCCTGAATACAATCCAGCACCATGATAACCAATTGCATCATTAAAAGCATGTAATCCACCATTAACATCTAGTATATAATATCCTTTTCCTGTTGGAGTAACTTCTATATGTTTAGCAATACTTTTTTCGCTTAATAAGCTTCCATAATCAATAGTATCTCCAAATGAATAAACACGACCATCTTTATCTAATATATAATATCCTTTTCCAACCATTGTAACAGCCATACTAACAGCTTTTTTATTAATATCTAAACTTCCATAATCTTTTGCATCACCATACGCATAAACTTCTCCATTTTCATCCAAAATATAATAACCTTTTTCAGTTCTTGTTAATTCTAAATCAACAAATTTTTTATTAATATCTAAACTTCCATAATCTTTTGCATCACCAAATGTATATACATTACCTTGTTCTGTTAATAAGTAATAACCTTTATTACTTAACTCCATATCAATAAATTTTTCACCATTTTTAATATTACCATAATCTAATGCATCTCCAAATCCACTAATCTCACCATTATTTCTTAAGATGTAATAACCTTCTTCAACTAATTCTAAGTCAACAGCATCGCCTTCTTGTAAACTTAAATTCCCATAATTAACAGTGCTACCAACATTATAGACATTACCATATTTATCTAATGCATATAATCCACTATAACTTTTAGCTAAATTACCACTAATATCATTATTTTTTACAACAAAAAATAATGTTAACAAAAAAATCAAGAAAATAATTATATAACTCTCTTTATCCATAAATAATATAAAGATTATTTCATTTTAAATATTTTTCTATTTAATAAAAAAAGAAAAAAATTAGCTAGATTTTCTATTATGAGCTCTTAAGCTTGGTCTTATTTTCTCATAGCCTTTACCTTTTCCATGTAATCCTCTTGATCTTCTTCCTGCACTTGTTTTTCCTCTGAATGCTCTTCCTTTATCTTCACTAATCCATCTTAAATCTTTATCAGCTTTTATTACAGGACTATCTCTATCAACTAAGATTACTTCAAACCAATAATATCTTCCATCTTCAAGAACATAATATGAATTTAAAACTTCACAATTAACATATTTTCTAGCAACTCTTTCCTCAGCAACCCATTGATAATTTTTACTAACTATCTTCATTCTTCTACTAGTTTTAGATCTTCTTCCAGCTTTTTGTAATTGTCTTTTTCTGCCACCACGTTTAATCTTAACTCTAACTATGATTATACCTTGTTTTGCGCGATATCCCAAAGAACGAGCTCTATCCAATCTAGTTGGTCTTTCTAATCTTACTATAGAAGGTTCTCTTCTCCATTTGATCAGTCTTTCTCTTGTTAATTCTTCATTAGGGTTTCTAAAAGATTCTCTAATATATTTATATAACATTTTGGCCTCCATTAATAATATTTAAGGTTCAAGTAAGCCATTACTCACATTCCTTAATAATCCTGTAAAATTAGTCTTTTTAAATATTTCTAAAACGGGCTCTGTCACAAACTCGTTTGATAATTTAGGTGTCAAATTCGGTTGATAGTTTTAATAGAATTTTACTATAAATAAGTTTAAAAATACTTAAGATATAATCATTTTAGACGAGATATAAAAGAGGCATTATAATTAAGTGGGGGATATCTATGGGTGAACGTTACTATAATAAAGTAATTTGTGATGTATGTGGTAGAAATGTTAATGTAGCAGATATTTTAGGAAAATGTGTAACTTGTGGAAAGACTGTTTGTAAATCTTTTTTGCGTGGATGTGGAAAGAAAAGACTTTTTGGTAGTGTTTATTGTAAAGAATGTTTTTATAAAAAATAAAAGGTAACATTTAAATTCTTAAATTTCTTGTTTCTTATAGAGGATGTGTTATGGGAGATTTAGGAGAAGATTTATTTAAAATGGGTGTAGCCTATAAAATGGCTAAAAGATTAACATCTAATTCTTTAACTTGTGATAATTGTGGTAGAACTTATCCTAAAAATAAAGGTGGTGTTTGTAGAAAAGGTGGTTGGGGATGTGGTAGAGAATTATGCCAAAAATGTGCTAAAATATGTAAAAGATGCAAAAAAGTTTTTTGCCCAAAACATATAGATAGTCATGGATGTTAGAGGTAAAAATGGGATATTATGAAGAAAAAGAACAGTATGAATCACAAAAAGAATTAGCTGAAGGTTCTAGAGTATTTCATTTTAATAAAGTATTAGATATTCATCCAAAAAGAATAGAAGAAGTTTTCGATTTCTTTGTTAAAGATAATAAAGATTTAGAACATAAATATGAAATTGAAAAAGTTTTAGAATACAAAAGACCTAATTATTATGAATCAATATGGAAAGAAAAACGTTTGTTCGGAATAAAATCAAAATTTACTTTTGAACTACAAGGGTGGAGAACTAAAATAAGATTAATCATAACAATTAGTGTAGAATCTTGGAACAAAAATAAGATATGGACAAAAAATACTCTTAAACTATGGAAAGAAGAATGGGAAACTCGTATCCAGCAATTATATGATAATTTTGGTATTATAGAAACAAAAAAATAAATCTTGTTCCGTTTGATGGAATAATAACACCACTTTCAAAGAAACCAAAATGTTTAAATATAATAGAAATTTCAAAAATTATAAGTTTATAAATAATGTATTGAGAGTGGTGACCTCAGTACAATAAGAAAGAGTGGGAGGGCTTATTCTTGAAAACCGATTGAATAAACCCCTCCTTACACCAATTTATAATTTCTAGTATGGTAAAATTTATATAGTAGAATAATTATTATGTATATATTCAATCGGGTTTAGTAATTTTTTGTTACAATCAAAAGAGTAGATAATAAAGGGGATGATAATATTAAACTCATTCTTATAAGTTATATACTTTTATAAAATCCAGTCGTACGGACTTAAAGCGTAAGGAAAAAATAAAAATGGCAGGCAATAAACCAAACATAAATAAGATAAATTTGTCTATAACTAAGACAATAAAGAAATATAAAAATACATTAGGCATTGATAAAAATAAAGGATTTAAAAGTTCTACATATGAGATAATTAAACTAATAAATTTTGATGCTCTTGAAGACCAAGAGTATTTTGAACAATTAAGGGAAGACATAGCTTCAGAATACAACGATAATTTGGGGCATGATGAATATTTTTTTTATGGTGTAATATCTAAAGAAACAAATCTCAATAAAATACAAGTTAAAAGATTGTTTGAACTACAACAAAAAGTTGGGTTGCCTAGATGTCATATATTTTTAACTAATGGAATTAGAAATAATGAAATTTTACCATTATTACAAGAATGCCTTAATTTAAAAAATGAAAATCAAAAGATAACATTAACTTCAGATATGAACCTAAATAAAGATTTATTTGAATTTATTGAAGTAGAATTTAAGGATTATGGGCATACATATATTTATAGGGAAAGAACTAACAAAAATAAAGAAAATTATGATTATATAAATAGTTTAAAGAATGATAAAAAGATTAGGCACATAACAAATATTACTTGGATGTTTTATTCTGATAGTTTACCAGTAGTTTTTGAATTATCCTTTAATGGATTTAATTCACAAACTTTAATTAAACATGGTGGTGGAAGTAGTAACAAAAAGAAAAATAAACATCCATATAAGATATCTAATGTGGATACAGCTCTTATGTTTGAACAAGAATTAGCTTTAATTAAACCATTGGGATTACATGAAAATAAATCATGTGATTGTATACTGCATAATGATGGACTTATTCTAAATCCAGATATTATTAAATTTTTAGAAAAATCTGAATATGGAAAGATGTGGTTAGAAATGCATAATTTACAAAAAATCTTGGATTTATTGAATGAACCTGAAAGTGAACTACTTGAAATAACCTCGATTAGTCAAAGGGTTAAAGAATTGGGGATAATCTCTTAATATCTCCATTTTTTTTATTATTCTATTTAAATCCTTTATACTCTTTTCTTTTTTAGCAAATTTTTTACTAGCTTCTTTTGAAGAATGTTCACAAATTAAATAGTTATATTGATTAATATTATCTAAATTTGAACAACACTCACATTTATTATTCTTATTCCACTCTATAAAAAAATCTTTTTTTAATTTATATAATTCTTCATATTTAAATTTTAATAAAGCTTGAAGACAAAATAAAGAGGTCATTTTTTCTTTACCTCTTTTAGAACAAAGACTATAACTTCTCTATCTATAAACTCCTTTTCACAATTTATTTTTCCAGAATTACCACCATTAGATTTTACAACTTCAGAATATACTTTATCATAACTCAATTTAATAATCAATTTCTTTGCTGTCGTTGAATTGATATCCATGGATATCCATGGATATCCATTATTTAAATAGATTATTGTAATAAAAGATATATTTTATTTAATAGAAACCTTTATATATTAGTATGTATTATACATATTATATGGAATACATAAAAAAGACTATAACAATAACAAAAGAACAAGAAAAATGGATTGATGATAATAGCATTAATTTAAGTCGTTTTGTTCAAAAGGCATTAGATAAAATAAGAAAATAAAACCTATCTCAAAGCCGTGAGGCTTTGGACAGGAGGAAAAAATGGCAGGAAACCATATTAACCCAAAAAATAATAAGATAAATAAGTATAAAAAGTTTACTGAACTAAAATTCAATTTTGAAAAGCAACAACAAGATAGGAGTATCAGAGCCTATTCTCTTTTAGCTAAAGGAGATATACCACTAATTTTGAATAAAAATGAGTATTATGTTCCTTCTCAATCTGATATAAATAAAAAATACAAAGTAATTCATACAGATAAGTGGGAATGTGAATGTTTAGATTTTAAGCATAAATGTGAAGATAATGGTTTGGTATGTAAACACATACAAGCAATCCAATTCTATCTAAAATTAAAAAATAAAGTAGAAATAGATGATTTAAACTTAAAAGATGAAACTAATAAAAAATTATGTCCTTATTGTAATTCTGAAAATGTAGTTAAGTTTGGTATAAGAAAGAATAAATTTGGAAATAAACAAAAATATTCTTGTAAAGAATGTAATAAAAAATTTGTTTTAGAACCAATTAAATATATTAAAGGTAATGCCAAATTAATAACTTTAACTATGGACTTATATTATAAAGGATTATCATTAAGAGATATTAAAGATACATTCAAGCAATTCTATAATTTTGATGTAACCCATGAGACTATTAGAAGATGGATAAGAAAATTTACTAAATTAATGAATGAATATACAGAAAAATTCAAACCACAATTAAGTGAAAAATGGCATATAGATGAACAAAATATTAAAGTAGGAAGAGAATGGTTATGGTCTTGGAATGTTTTGGATGAAGATACAAGATTTTTGGTAGCAAATAATGTAACTAAATCAAGATATATAAATGATGTAAAAGTTTTATTAGATAAAACTAAAGATTTAAGCAAACCAAAACAAATAGTGACAGACGGCTTACAAGGTTATAAGAAAACAATTAAAAAATATTATGGATATAATCAAAAATTATGTAAACATAATGTAGAGCATATAAGAATAAATACAATAAAAGATAATATACATAATAATCTAATTGAAAGATATAATAATGAATTTAGGGAGTTCGATAAAGTAAGGCGTGGATTTGGTAATAAAGAAACAGCACAAGAATGGACTGAAGGTTTTGCTTTATTTCATAATTTTATCAAAAAAGGTATTGATGGTTTAACACCTTCAGAAAGAGCTAAAATACCAATAATATTAAATAATAATAGATGGTTAGATTTATTGAAGATAAGTCTAGAAGATGTCAAATGATGATATATTAGATAAAATATTTTTTATATTTATAGCTATAACAATTATTATCATTCTTATTTATCTAACGATTGATTTAATTTATAAACCAATTACAGAAGTAGATATGACATTTTTTGGTTCAAGTTTACACATAAAAACAAGTAATCCTGATATAATTTATTTTACTATAACAATTTTTTGTCTTGCTATCGTTTTCATATTTTGGATAATTTATCATTATAGACTAGAATTAAAGAAACTTAAGCATCAATCGAATGTGACAAAATAGGGATTATATCAAATTTCAACCTAATTTAAGACAGAGCCCTAAAACGTCAAATGCAATAAAGTGCCTATAGCACTAAACACAAATCCAGAAGATAAATCATCAAAGATTAATACCAAACTTAATAATAATATCCTACCACAACTCAAACATATTTCTCTAAAAACTAAATATTCAATAGCGCTTTTATTTTTATTAGCTTTATCATATGTTAAAGCACTAAATGGAACATCTATCATTGTATAACTAATTCCAGCTAATGTTGCTATAATAAATAATTGCCATAAATTCTTAGCAAATAACAATATTATCCAAGACAATGCTGCTAAGAAACTGCCTAATCTTATTAATTTTCTTTTGTCTTGTATATCAGAAGTTCTACCTATAACAAACGCAAATAGAGCTGTAAAAAAGCCAACACCACTACTAATAAAACCCAATTGAAGATATTTCTTTAAAAGAAAAAACGCAAATAAAGGTAATAAAACAGTTTGAGAATCACCTCTAGCACCATATCCAATAAAACCAGGAACATCTGCTAAATTATTTTTTTTAAAAATATTTTTAATATGATATTCTTGTTTTTCATGTTTAACTTTAATCATAAAAATAGGTATCACAGATAATATTAATGTTATTGTAACTAAGATAAATAAAATTCTATAATCTAAAAAGGTTAATATTATTCCACCTATTAAAGGCCCTAATAAACCTATAAAAATTGCTATAGAATACCATATCCCGATTTGCTCTCCAATATGATCATGATCACTATATTTAGCAAATGTACTATGAAAAGAAATCCAGTAAAAAGAATTTGCTAATCCTCCTATTATAGCTATATAATATAAATTTATATTAATTTGAGTTAAATAATACAATAAAATATAAAATAATAAATATATTGGGGCACTAATTAAAATACAATATTTAAAACCAATTTTATTGAAAATCTTAGCTGAAAATGGTGTTAATATTCCGAATGTAACCGAAAAAATAATATAAAACCATAAAACATTTTGTAAACTGTAATTAACTTCTCTTATCAAATATATTGGTATAAATATACCAATCATACTAATTGCTAGTGCTCTAATAAAAATAGAAATATAAATTTCTTTTAATCTTATATCTGGTTTAAAATGTAATAAATGCAAACTATGAATATGCATAATATTAATATCCAATAATTAGTATATAAAATATTCTTTTTAGGCTAATAATCTATTTATATTAACAATAACATGATATTTATATGAAAGCATTTATAGAAATAATAATTGGTTTACTAATAATATTAGCTATTGTTTATTTTACAATATACTATCCAACATTCCATATTTGGGAATCTTTTAAAACTTTATTTAAAGGTTCTATTTTTGTTATACTAATTTTTATTGGGTTAATTATGGTAATAATTGGATTTAATGAAATTCGTGAATGATAACAAAATCTTTATATATGACTAAAGTTTTCTTATTTATATGCATTTCATAATAATGTTGTGGGCATTATTAGTAATAGTATATTCAATTTTACATTTAACTTCTGAAAAACAAGCAAAATCATTTACAAAAAAATTTGCTAGTCTTACTTTAAACCAAAGAGTTATATTTAGTTTAGTCAGTTTCTTTATTGGCTTAATAACATTTTATTTATTTTACATAATAGA
>JAZDLF010000003.1:0-6792 GCA_043802295.1 Candidatus Woesearchaeota archaeon
TTTTACCATCTGTACAAGTTCCACAAGAACCACCACAACCATCATCACCACATGTTTTAAATACACAATTTGGTTTACAAGCACATATTCCTTTAGAACGATATTCACTGCAACATCTGCAGTCGTAACTTGATGATACTCCATTAACCTTACAATTACTTGTTCCATAACATATAGAACCACAACAATTACCACTAGCACATTGAGTATCTGAAGAACATGTACAAGTATCACTTCTTCCAGAAGAACCTGTGCATGCTGCATTAACCAAATAAATTCCTATTATAGAAAAAAAAGTAATTAACAAAACTAAGTATATCACACTCTTTTTCATATTGATAACCTTATTGTATTTAATAAAGACTAATATAAAAACTTAACGTTTTTTGAATATTTTTTTAGCTTCTTCTAGAGATTTAGATAATTGTTTTTCTATTTGAGATTCTTTTTTTAATGTTTTTGTAGGTTGTAATTTAAGTGTAAGTGAAGGTTGTTGTTTTTTTATTATTTTTTGATATTCTTTTCTAACTTGTTTTTTTGATGAATAATAAATTATAAATAAAATCAATAATACAATTAATATAATTAGTATAAATATAGCATAAATTGGAAATTTTTGTTCTTTTGGACAATCTTGTTCACAATTCTCTGAAGTTTCACCAAATTCTTTATCACAAAACTTATTAGGACAAAGAGGTAAATCATCTTCACTATCAATTAAACCATCATTATCAGAATCATTACTTAGTGGATCTGTTCCTAATTCTTTTTCATCTTCATCTGTTAAACCATCACCATCGCTATCTAAATTGGTTGCAGTAGTACATTGAGGACATGAACCACCACAATCTACATCAGTTTCATCTTGATTTTTTATATTATCAAAACATGTTGGACATGAAGGACAATTTGAGCCGCCACAATCTGAAATTTTGTTATTACCTAAATTTTGCTGTGTTTTTTCTTCACCTTGATTTAAGATTCCATCATTACATGAATTACATGTTGGACATGAACCACCACAATCAATTCCTATTTCATCAGAATCTTTAATATTGTTAAAGCAATGTAAATTTGTTTTACATAAATCATCTTGTAAATCAGTTTTACCATTACAATTATCATCTAGATTATTATTACAAATTTCTGTTAGCCTTGGTAAAGTTTCATTGTAACAAATAGACCAATTACTATTGATACAAAGTTTATTTCCTTTTTTACATATAGAAGGTTGTGTATAAACTAAATTAGGAAAACTAGAGCATTCTGCAGTTTGTCCTGTTATACAATTTGTATCATTAATTTCATCTGTTAAACCATCACAATCATTATCTTTATCATCTTGCAAAATTTCTAGTATTGGATAAATAGCTCCTTTACAAATACCCCACTGATCATTTACACATATTTTAGTTCCAAAACGACATTCTCCTATATTAGAGATACCACATCTTTTAGCTTCTCCATTTATGCATAAAATATTGTTATTTGGGCTAGAACAACATAAATCAAATTCTGAACAACATTCTTCATTAGTTACGATACCTATATCTTGTATACTATCACAATTATTATTTTCAGAAGCAATTTGGCAAATATAAGCTTGTAATTCAGATAGAGCATTAACAAAAGTACAAACAAAAATAAAAGTTACTAGTATTAAAAATATTAACCACCACTTTTTCATGTAAAAATTTAGAATAATGAAGTTTAAAAAATTTGCTATTTAATTTTATTTTTTAGATTCTAGTTTTTTATAAGCATGACTAATTTGTTTTGTTGTCCAATTTTTTTCTAAGAGTGCTTTATTTATTTTATGTTTAGGTATTTTTTGTTCTAAAGATCTTTTAATGTAATCAATTAATTTTTCTTCATCTGTTTTTGAATAAAATAATTTTTCTGTTCTATTTGATAAATCTTTAAGACTAAGCTTACCTTCATAAAAATTAATGTAATAAATGCCTAATATTAAAATTAAAGCAGCTATTATTATATAAATCCATGGTATTTTAGTTGAACAATCTTCTGGACAAGTTACTTTATCTTCTAATGCAAATTTTTGTCCATCTACAATTACATAAGTACATTTACTATCTCCACATTTTGCTTGAAATTTAGCATCTTTGGGTAATTCGTTTGGAACAATAATTGTTTTTAGAAGGTCTGAATAAGATATTACATCACCTGGAACTATATAGCTAATTTCATTATTTAAAGTATTTATAGGCCATTTTACAATAGGATCATTTTCTATAATTTCAGGTTGATCTTTTAAGAAAGTTATTTCAGATGCAGTTTGTGCAATGGTCTTTGGTATTATTTCAATAATATAACCATCTTTTAGATTTCCATTTATAGTTTTTTTAATTAGAGTTACTTCTTCTTTTTTTCCTGAGAATTTTTCTATTTCAAAAGATCTTATATTTGATTCTATTTTAATGGTTTTTTGATAAAAGTAAATTTCTTCTGGTGTTTGATCTTGTAATATAATCTCTTGGTTTACATCATTTGGCTCTATTGAAACTGTATCTGCTAATGAACCTTTACCATAAATATATTGAGGTAAATCTTCAACTAAAGAATTAATTTTTTTATATATATATTCTGTTTCATTTTGTTTTTTTTCTGTTGTTTTATTGCTTTTTTTTAGATCATCTAATTGATCTTGATAATTTGTTAATGTTATTAAAGTTGATTTTATTTGAGAAGTATAACCTAAAGAGTTTATGATAGATGATTGATTTGTTAATAGTTTATTTAATTTGTTTTTAGTTGAGATTATTTCAGATTCTGCTTTTCCTTGAGAAGCATATACTGTTATTTCTTTAGATTCATGTAAATTTGGTGTTACATATATATCTAAATCATATTCTTTATAATCTTTTGATATATAAGGAGTTCTTATATCCAATTCAGATAAAGGAATTGTCATATTTATTGTGGTATTTGCTAAATAAGAATGATCTATTTTGTAAATAACTGATGATGCTGAAGATGAATCATAAAATGTATTCTCTTCTTTTTTTATACCATTATTATTATATCTTATTAATAAATTAGATAATACTAATTTACCTGCTGAAGAAGAATGTATTTTTAATGGGACTATACAATTTGTACCATCTATTGTTGAACATTCACCTAAATATTTGTTTAAAGATTCATTAAAACTATATTGTGTAAATCCACTTGATAAAGGAATGGATGTTTTTAATTGTTTAGAATAATTTCCAACATTTAATCTTATTAAAAAATTACCAGAATCAATAAGATTACATTCAGCAACTCCATTGTCATCAGGTGTTAAACATATATAAGCTGTTTGTGAAGGTGCTTTATCTGCTATCAATCTATAATAATCAATATATTCTGGTGTTTGAATATTATAAACACATAATAAATAATATCCAGATATAACATCATTAAAATTAATATTACATGAATACCAATCTAAAGTTGATGGTTCGGGTAAATCACAAGAATTAATGCCTGTTGTTATTATTGTTTCTTGATCAATTGAATTTTGTGGGAAGGATAATATTGCTGCTTTTATATCACCAATTTGCTCAGCTTTATTGTATTTAGCAGAAATTTTGAAATCTTTTGAATTGGGTAAATTTATTACATGACAATATAGTTGGGTGCTATCTATAACTATTATTTGCTCTCCACTTTGTAAATTTAAACTTTTAGGATAAATATAATTTTCATCCCAATTTAAAAAATTACCAAAATATTGCCATTCTATATAACCATCTTCATTTATATCAATATATGGAAATGTTGGATAATTAGAATTCTGAGGTAAACCTTCTATTGTCATTGATATTTGTTCTACTTCAGAATCTGATGGTAATAAAAAAGCAACATCTTGAATACCTTGTGTTGGAAAAGTCATTATTTTTGTGGTGCTAGGATTTAGTGGAGTAGAAGATGTTTCTGAAGTATCATATGTTATATTTAATTGGTCTAATAGATCAGTAAATTTTATTTCATATGAATTCTCATCAAGTTGTAATTTTACTTTTGTTTCTGAGCTTATTGGATTTTTCAATGTTAATAAAATACTCCCTGATAAAGATTCATTAGGAGCATAATCTGTTTCTGTTAAATTTATTTTAAGAGAATATGGATTTCCTATGGTATAAGTAACTAAGCCTGTATAATCTATGTAGTTTGAATATAAAAAAACTAATAAGAAAAGACCTAATGCTATTGAAAGAACTATATATTTTGCTTTCATAATTCAACCTCTTTTTAAATGATTTTTATGTATATTAGTATATAAATATTATGCTTTTTTTAAAAAGATTTTTAAAGGTATTGTTATTAGAAAATTAAGATATGGAACAAGACAAAGTTGAAAAATTTTATGATAAAAACTATAAAAAGCTATTATTAATACCAAATATATTACTTATAATAGCCTTGGCTATTATAATTTATCATTATTCTACAACTGGTGAAATAATAAATAAGGATGTAAGTTTAAAAGGTGGTGTTACAGCTACAGTTTATACTGATAAACAAGTAGATATAAATAAATTAGAAACTTATCTTAAAACTAAACTTGGTGATGCTTTAATAAGGAGATTAAGTGAATTTGGAACTGATAAACAAATTGGTTTTGTTATAGACACTGGTAATACTAATGGTGATCTATTAAAACAAGAATTAGAAGATCAATTAAATTTAAAATTAGATCAAAGTAATTATTCATCTGAACAATTTGGTTCTAGCTTGGGACAAAGTTTTTATAGACAAATGTTAATTGCATTAGGATTATCATTTTTATTTATGGCTATTGTTGTTTTTATAACTTTTAGAAGTTTTATTCCTAGTATTGCAGTTGTTTATGCTGCATTTATGGATATTGTTATTCCAGTTGCCATAACTATCTTGTTTAATATTAAAATATCTGCTGCTGGTATATCTGCTTTATTAATGTTAATTGGTTATTCAATTGATACTGATATTTTATTAACAACAAGAGTTTTAAAAAGAAAAGAAGGAAGTATATGGGAAAGAATGACAAGCTCTGCCAAAACAGGGTTAACAATGACATTTGCTGCAATAATTGCTTTACTTTCAGGTTATTTTATAACTAGCTCTTTAGTTTTAAAAGAAATGTTTTTTATTATTGTTATTGGTTTATTTACAGATATTCCAAGCACATGGTTGATGAATGCTGGAGTTTTAAAATGGTATGTGGGTAAAAAAGAAAATGTCTCTAAAGAAAATATTTAATTTAAGAGTAAATTTATTATTGATAGCTATAATTATAGCTATATTAGCTATAAATCCAAATCCTTTTGCTAAAGGCGTTCAAATAAAAAGTGTTGAACAAGGAAGTGTTGCTTATGAACAAGGAATTAAAGAAGGAGAGATAATAAAAGAAATAAATAGTAAACCAATTAATACTTTGGCTGATTATCAACAAGAAATAAGTAAATTAAGTATAACACCTCAAGATATTATTGTTATTACAGATAAAGGTACTTATTCTTATATAATAACAAATGATATTGGTTTTAGAATCGATCAAAATTTAACTGTTATAGCAAGTACAGTTAATGTTGAAAAAGATTCTAAATTGTATGAAATAAATAATGTTAAGATTAATAGTTTAAGTGACTTTGATAATTTATCAAATGATTTAATTAAAAAAACTAAATTGGATATTATAACTGATAAAGGTGAATATGTATTTTTAATTGCAGGAGATCCAAAAATACAAGTTGGAAATGCAGAGACAACTAATATTAAAAAAGGTTTAGATTTGGAAGGTGGAACAAGAGCATTATTAAGTCCAGAAGCGGAAAATAACCAAACAGTCACTGGTAATCAAGTAAGTGATTTAATAAAAGTTTTAGGAAATAGATTAGATGTTTATGGTTTAAAAGATTTAAAAATAAGGCCTGCTACAGATTTAAGTGGAAATAAATTTGTATTAATAGAGATAGCTGGTGTTAGTAAAGAAGAAGTTCAAAGTTTAATTGAACAACAAGGTAAATTTGAAGCTAATATAGGAAATGATCTTGTTTTTACTGGTGGGAATGATATTAAATTTGTTTGTAGAGAAGATGGAACATGTAGTGGTATAAGACAATGTTCACAAATAAGTGCAGATCAATGGAGTTGTAATTTTGAGTTTAGAATTACATTAAGTCCAGAAGCTGCTAAAAAACAAGCTGATATCACAAAAAATTTAGATGTTAATATAACTGAAAGTGGTAATAGATATTTAAGTAAAACTTTAGATTTATATTTAGATAATAAAAAATTAGATAGTCTACAAATAAGTGAGGATCTTAAAGGTAAAGAAACAACTGATATTTTAATAAGTGGACCTGGTGTTGGTAGAACTAAATTAGAAGCTTACAATGATGCTTTGGCTAATATGGACAAATTACAAACTATCTTAATAACTGGTAGTTTGCCATTAAAATTAAATATTGTTAAATTAGATTCAATAAGCCCAACATTAGGACAACAATTTATCAAAAGTTCTTTTATAATTGGAATTGTTGCTATGATAGGTGTAGCAATTGTTATTTATGTAAGATATAGAAAATTAAAAATTATAATACCAATGGTTATAACTGTATTAAGTGAAATTTTGATTACATTAGGAATAGCTGCTTTAATTAAATGGAATTTAGATGTTGCTTCTATTGCAGGAATTATAGTTGCTGTTGGTACTGGTGTTGATGATCAGATTGTTATTACAGATGAAGTTTTAAAAGGTAGTGTACAATCTAGATATTATAATTGGAAAGAAAAAATAAAAAG
>JAZDLF010000004.1:0-4337 GCA_043802295.1 Candidatus Woesearchaeota archaeon
TATTTGGTTATTTTTCAACACATAACAATATAATAGATTTATCTAGAACTGGATATTATTCACAAGAAAAATTAGCTGATATATATAATAAAGCTAATGGCACTAATATTATAGAAGGAGAAAAAGGAAAATGGTATGATGAGATGCAGTCAGCTTTCCCTTGCAATACCCCTGTTCAGGGTAGGCAGCCAGATGGAAGCTGGGCACCTACTGGTGGCGTGAGCTGTGGTGATAGAGTCTCATCATTTTATTTTGCAGGCTTGATATACCCTGTAGTTGTTATCTACCCTCAGCAGACGATACATTTCTTTATAGACCCTTACAAATATTCAAACACTTCTATCATTGGGGGAGCGGCGTGTGGCATTAGTGTAAAAATCATAGATTTTAACCAGAATCATGGGCAGGGAAACTTTTATACAAGGTATGTCACACTTGACAGGCAGGGTAATGAGCTATCGCCGCCAACGCCATATGGAGCATCTGCAGGCAATGGCGTATACCAAATAGGTGGGAGGGTGTTTGGCCATAGAGACGACAAGGTTTATCTTTTCAGCGTTGATTCTTACCTTAATGAGCCTGCAGAGCTTTATTTCAATTGGGGGCTGTATCTCCCTGACATAGTATGTAACTATACTCATCTCTAGATTCTCTTTTTATACCTTTTAAAGCAGAAACTTCATCATAGAAATATTAATAACTATTCCAGATATTTTATTCTGTTATGCAGGACAAGCTCTACGACATGCTGATGCAGAAGGATGATTGCAAGAAATGGTGTTTATCAAGGCGAGATGAGAATACTGGACCTTCATCCAAAAACTTATACTTTCTTAAAATTAAATCTCTCTATGTCAGTGCATATTTGAGAGTCAATTTTAGGGGCTGTGAGGGATAAAGACTTAAGCAAATAAATTTTTTTATAAATTTTAAATTAATGCTCAATCAAATGATAGTGTTGAGAATAAATATTAATAAATAGTAAATTATTTAAAATCAATTATTTTTTAAACTACACATGAAAAGAGGTGTATTTGTAGTAGTTTTATTATTGTTGATGTTACCTAGTACATTTGCATTAATCAATATTAATGGACCTTCTTTAGATATAGTAAATTTAGGTGATAAAATACACCTAGAAGGATATGTACAAGAAGATATAGATGTAATTGGGTTTTTTAAACTAGAATTAAATTGTGGATCTAAACAAGTTTTGTCTATTAAAGTTATTAATATATTAAAAGGTCAAAAATATAGTTTTTCTGAAGATTTACCTATAATAGGAAATATGTTGGGTAGTTGTAATATAATAGCTAGTGTTGAAAATAATGGTGTTACTCTAGAACAAGTTAATTCTAAGAATTTTGTAATAAGTAAAGACTTAAATGGAGAATTTAAACTAGAACAAGATAAATTACAATTAGGTAAATATCTAATCTTAAATGGAACTATACAAAAAAAAGATGGTAGTTTAGTTAATGGATTAGCAACTTTATATTTTAAACAAGGAGATAATATATATATTATTGATACAACACAAGTTAAAAATGGTGAACTAAATTATATTAAAAGATTAAAAGATAATGTAGCTGGAATTTACAACATTGATATATATGTTATAGAAGATCATGGAAATGAACAAAAATTTTCAAATATTGCTTCTTTTTCAATAAGTAATCAATTAACAATTAATGTTGATGTTGATAAAAATGAAATAAAACCTGGAGAAGTTATTTTAATTAAAGGTAATGCTTTAAATATTTTACAAGAAAATGTCGATAATGCAAGTGTTAAATTTTTAATAGATAATTCTATTTTGTATTCTGAGTTAAAAAATGGTAAATTTGATGATGAGATAAAAACTGAAAAGAATATTAAAAGTGGTTTGCATAACATAGAAGTTATTGTTACAGATTCATTAGGGAATTCTGGTGATAATAATATTAGTATTAATATTATTGCAGTTCCTACAACATTAGCAAATTATATATCTGGAGCTACATTTAGACCAGAGAATAATGTTATAGTGAGACCAATATTATTGGATCAAGCAGGTGATATAATAAATAATGATGTCACAATTGAAATTCGCAATAAAAACAACGATTTAGTTGGTAGTAAAACTATAAAGAGCAATGAAAGTTATAGTTTTATATTAGCACAATATTCAGTTCCTGGTAAATGGACTGTTAAAAGTTTTTCATCTGGATTAGATGAATATAGTAATTTTTATGTGAATGAGATTATGAGCATAATAGCTAATGTAGAAAATCAAACTTTATCTATTAAAAACATTGGTAATGTTGAATATGACAAACAAATAAGTGTTTTATTAAAAAATGCAAATGGAAAAGAAACTCAAATCAAAAAAAGGATTAGTTTAAATCCAAATGAAATCATGTATATAGATTTAACAAAGGAAGTTGAAACAGGAACTTATAATATTATGTTAGAAAATTTTAGATTTGATAATGTAAAAATTAGTGCTAAACCTAAACCAAATTATACTTGGTTATATACAATTGTTTTATTAATTGTTTTATTGTTATTAATTCCATTATTTAAAAAAAGAAATAAAATAATGTTTAATGAGAAAATTAATAAAATGAAAAGGCAAAAAGGATTTACTGATAAACCTATTAGAATAAATGAAAGCATTGAAAGTAGGAAAACTTTGAAATTTACACCAAAGAAAACAAGCACTGAATACAGATTCAAAGAACCACAAAAAGAAACTTATAGAAATAATGATAACAAAGGTGGATTATTTAATATGTTTAAATAAAATATAAACATAAAATTTATAAAGTTTGAAACCATACATGTTCGTATGTGGATTGCTAAAATAAAGTATAAGCATGATTGTATTATTGGTAATAGATGCCAAAGATTTAAAGTTACTTTACAATCAATAGCTTTTTCTGTTTTTAAAGAAAAAAATAAAGTAATTACATCTTCTATGCATTATGTCTCTGGTGATTCAAAAAATATTGATTTTTTTATTAGAGATTTAGAAAAAGATAAAAATGTTATAAAATTAGAAAGAAAAGGTGATACATTTTTTCTTTTAGAAAATACTAAAACTAAAGTTGTTAAATTTTATACACCTAAACTAATATTTATTAAACCAGTCTTAATAGATCAAGAAGGATATGAAACTTGGGAAATCGGTTCTTGGGAAAAAGGAGAATTATCAAATTTTATTAATAAAGTTAAAAAAGAAATTAAATATTTTAAATTACTTAAATTTAATAGAATTAATATTGATAATGTTTTCTTTCCTAGACTTATGCCTAATTTAACAGTAAAACAAAAAAGAGCTATTGAATTGGCTATTCAAGAAAAATATTATCAAACTCCAAGAAAAATTGATCTTAGAAAATTAGCAAAAATTATGGGTGTTTCTCTAGCAACATATCAACAACATCTAAGAGTTGCAGAAGAGAAATTAATTCCTAATTTAATCTTGTATTCTTCATAAACTGCCATACATGTTTGGTAAAAATTATTAATACAATATGTTCTTTACTGTAAAGTAATAATATATTAAAATATAAGAGTTAAAATGAAAACAGATAAATTTTTTCAATTAATTAGAGGTACAGAGAAAAAGTACAATACTCATATTAAAGTTATACAATATAATGATTGTTCTGGAGGTTATGCGGTGTTTTTTCCTTTCGATTTGTATATTGATGTTAAAGATAAATCTAAAATGGGTCTATTTAGTAAAGTTTACCATTTTCTTCGTCTTCATAATCTTTTGACATTTTCTCCAAAAAAAGGTCTTGTACTACGCATAGATGAGAGCAGGCATGGTGTATTCATTGTGGATCGTATAAATGTAGAATTTAAAAAAGATTACTTTGATGGGAGAGAACTAGAAAAAAGAATTAAAGACATTTATTCTAATGACAATAAGAAAATTCCAATAGAATTTCATGAATTTTAAAATGAAATTTGAATTAAATAAACATAAAATAAAAAATTATTTAACTTTTAAATAAAATTAGATCTTTGTCTTCTTCTATAACTTTATAATTTTTTAAATTTGGTTTATTTTTAGATTTTTTTAAAAATGTCAATGAAATTTGTGCATTTTTTTTAGCAACTCTATCAATCTCTTTTAAAGCTAATTTTAGATTAGCATGATGTAATGCTGTAACGGAAATTATTACATCAAAAATTTTTGGTTTAAACGGTAAATATTCAGCAATTGCACAAACCTTTAAACCAGAATATTGTTTTAGCATATCAATAGAAGGATCTAAAGCAATACATAAAGCATCTTTAGAAAAAGATTTTGTTGAAATTCCTGTACCAGCACCAATATCTAA
>JAZDLF010000005.1:0-2742 GCA_043802295.1 Candidatus Woesearchaeota archaeon
TGGTTTCATTGGCAAAAGAGATTTAAAATAGATTAATTAATAGAAAGAAATAAAAACAAACATTAGTATTCTATTGTTATGAAAACATTTTATATTACTACAGCAATTGACTATGTAAATGCATCCCCCCATATAGGACATGCATATGAGAAAATATTAGCTGATACTATAGCAAGATGGCATAGACTAAATGGAAAAGATGTTTTCTTTTTAACAGGGACTGATGAAAATGCTCAAAAAAATGAACAAGCTGCTAAAGAAAAAAATATAGAAGCTAAAAAATTTGTTGATGCAAATAGTAAAAAATTTGAGGAATTATGTAAAAAATTAAATATAAGTAATAATGATTTTATAAAAACAACAGAAAAAAGACATGTTGTAATTTCTCAAAATATCTTTAAAAAAGTTTATCATAACGGAGATATCTATAAAGGATTTTATGAAGGTTATTATTGTGAAGGTTGTGAAGTTTTTTTAACAGAGAGAGAATTAGTAAATGGAAAATGTTCTGAACATAATAAAGAACCTATATGGTTAAAGGAAGAAAGTTATTTTTTTAAGTTAAGTAAATATCAAAATAAAATTCTAGAATTATTAAAAAGTAAAAACTTTGTAATTCCTGAGAGTAGAAAAAATGAAATGATTTCTAGATTAGAAAATGAAGGTTTGAAAGATTTAAGTGTTTCAAGAACTAAATTAGATTGGGGTATTGATGTTCCTATTGATAAAAATCATAAAATCTATGTTTGGTTTGATGCATTAATAAATTATGTTAGTGCTTTGGGTTATCCTAATGGAAATAAATTTAAAAAATATTGGCCTGCTGATGTTCATTTAATTGGTAAAGGTATAAATTGGTTTCATAGTGTAATATGGCCTGGAATTTTATTTTCTGCTAATATAAAAACACCCAAACATATTGTTGTTCATGGATATTTAACTGTTAATGGACAAAAGATAGGAAAAAGTTTGGGTAATGTTATTGATCCAATTAATTTAATAAATAAATATGGTGTTGATGCATTAAGATATTTTTTGATTAGAGAGATTCCATTTGGTGAAGATGGAGATTTTTCTGAAGAAGCATTAAAGACAAGAATAAATAATGAGTTAGCAAATGATTTAGGGAATTTAGTAAGTAGATCTTTAACATTAGCTGAAAAATTTAATGGAAAAATACAAGGAAAAGATGAATTAAGTAAAAAATTAAATTTAAAATTAATAAATGAATATTTTGATAAATTTGAGTTGCATAATGCTTTATCTGAAATTTGGAAATTTATTAATGATATTAATAAATATGTTAATGATAAACAACCTTGGAATTTAGAAGGAAAAGAATTAAGTAATGTTTTATATAACTTATTAGAAAGTTTGAGAATAATATCTATTTTAATAAATGCTTTTATGCCTGAAACTAGTGAAAAAATAAATAAACAATTAGGAATTAAATTAGGAAAATTAAAAGATTGTAAATTCGGTAAAACTAAATATAAAATAAAAAAAGATAAACATTTATTTGAGAAGATTAAATAAGATACAAAAAGTTTTTAAAAGTATAAAAAAAGATAATAAAAATGGTCGAATCAATAATTGGTTGGATTGGAGGAGTTTTATTTTTTTTAAGTTGGGCTATTCAAAATTATGAAACTAAAAAACATAAAAAAGTTACTTTCACTGCTAAATTTTTTTGGTTAAGAATAATTGGAAGTTTATTATTAACATATGAGGCTATAAGAATACAAAGTTTGATATTTACTTTAGTTAATTTTTTAACGGCTTTAATGCAATTCTATAATATATGGATGATGCGATATGGAAAAAATAAATATTAAGGAATGGGAAAAAGTAGATTTGAGAGTTGGTAAGGTTACAGCTATAAAAGATCATCCAAATGCTGATAAATTATATATTTTGTTAGTTGATTTAGGCGAAGGTGAACATGATGTTCAGATTGTTGCAGGAATTAAACCATGGTATAAAAAAGAAGAGTTACTTGGAAAGAAAATTTGCATAATAAAAAATTTAGAATCTGTAACTTTACGTGGAATTGAGAGTAATGGAATGTTACTAGCTGCTGAATTTAAAGATAAAGTTGTTTTAATTAGTCCTGAAAAAGATATTCAAACTGGGGCTAGAATACACTAAAATAAAGGTTTTAGTAATCTGATTTCATAAGTTAATCTTGGTGATATTATGCCTTTGTAAGATTTTAAGACTCTTTTAATACCATTTAATTTAACAAAATTATTCTTTTCTAGAATATCTTTTTCTACACATTCAGCAATTTCCTCAAGTTTATTATTTCTATTTAATGTTTTTATGTAAGAATCAATTATTTCATATAGATTATCATCTATTTTAGTAGGAGCTGTATAAATTCTATTAAGTTTTTCTTTTCTTCTTTTATATTGTATTAATTGAATGAAAAATTCTTGCATATTAGATTGATATAAATTAGATATATAAAATGTTCTAATAAGGAGGTATTATACAACTTAAAAAATGGGCCTGCGCGGATTCGAACCGCGGACCTCTCGATTTTTGAGTCTTAACCAAAGTAAGAGCATAGCTCTTAATCCTCACCTCCGTGGAAATGAGAACTTTAGCAAAACATATCAGTTTCACCTAATCTCTATAATAGAGATTAACGAGTGCTCCAATTGCCCAACTTTAGTTTCCAGACTAAGCTACAGGCCCTTAAGTGATAAACAAAGTTGAAGATTTATAAAGTTTTCTGGA
>JAZDLF010000006.1:0-6785 GCA_043802295.1 Candidatus Woesearchaeota archaeon
TTTAGATGCCAAAATTGAGAAACAATATCATAAATATCTTCAAAGTATATTACAAAAAGATTAATTCTTAAACCTAATTTTTTTATTAGAATAATTAACAGGATTCTTAATCATCTTACATAAATTATCAGGTTTACATACTCCAATGGATTTATAGTAATCTTCATTAGAACAATTTGGCGGTAATATATTCTGTTTTTGATTTTTAAACCAATTTAACTGCGATATAATATAACCTTCTCTTAAAGGTTCATAATTTTTCTTATTCCAATCTAATAATACATCCTTAATTTGTTCCATATTATAACCAGTATTTCTTAAAAAATTAGCTAAAATAAAAATAGCTCTTTTTCTTCCATCTTCTTTTAATCCTTTTAATATTTCTAAAACACAAGGTGGAAAATATTTTTCATTAATAGCTTGTTTAGGTAATTCATATTTTTTTTCTTGTTTAATATAATCATCTTGTTTTATGCTTTTACTATTATAATCAAAAGCCTGCATTATTAATCTAGCTGCGTCTTTTTCTTTAACTTCATTAAAAAATTTAACATCAACTTTTACATTTTCAATTTTAGCATCACTCAAATTAAAATCCATTATTTTATTAAAATCAATAGGAACACTAACTAAACTTGTCTTTTCATTAATAGAATAAGGTAATCTAAACATATGTCTTGAAGAAATTAATTGAGTATCAATTTCTAAAACACTAAAAGGATCAAATTTTCCATCTTTACTTAAAGGTTTTTTAACTCTTTGACTTATTTCTTCTAAAGTACTAATTTCTAATATCTTTTCAGCTAGTCTATCTTTTATCATTCCTTTTAAATAGTTAGCAATAACTCTTGTACCATCAGGAAATAATAATTTTGTATCTAAACCATTTACTACATCAGGAAAAGATTCAAATGGAATTAATATATGAATTCCAGTACCACCTGAAAATTTAACATTAAAATTTTTAACATCATGAAATTTTAAAGCTTCTAATAATATCACAGCAGCTATTTTTGAATATTCTAAAAATTTACAATCAATATCAATAAAAAAATCCCAACCAATTCTTAAATCATCTAATTGTCTTTTACTCATACCAGGCTCTAATTTTAAAGGATCTCTCCATCTTTCTTCGCTAGCATGAAAAGAAGTAGCTCCTTGTTTTGCTAGTTCAAAAATATCTTGTTCATATTGTAATATATCAGGTCTTTTACCAAAACCAGCATCACCAAATTTTACAGCAACTTCCCTATCTTTAGCTACTCTTAACAACTCTTTTTGTATATCTTCTCTTGAATAGTACTCTAGAATTTTGTTCATGTATAATCTTAATTACACAAAGTTTATATAAAGTTTATGTGTGTAATTGGCAAATGAAAAATAAATATTTTGGTTATCTAATAATAGGAATTGCTTTATTAATTGGATTTATAGTATTTTCATTTAATAAAGCGCTAACAACAATAGTTTCAACTTCATGTTCTCATGGTTCTACATGTCCAATGTGGGGTACAATTAATTTACAAACAAATATTTCTATAGGTATAATTATTTTTATAATTTTAGTAGGTCTAGCTTTTATTTTATTTGCAAAAGATTCTCCAATAATAAAAAAGATTATAAAACCACAAATTAAAAATAAAAAAATAGAAAAAGCAAATTATCAAGATATACTAAAAACCTTAGATTCTGATGAAAAAAAAGTACTTGAAAAAATAATTGAACATCAAGGTACAATCTTTCAATCAGATCTTGTAGAAAAAACTCAAATAAATAAAGTTAAAATAACTAGAATTTTAGACAGATTAGAAGGTAAAGGATTAATCGAAAGAAAAAGACGTGGTATGACTAACGTTATAGTACTTAAATCCTAAACATTTATATATTTAATTTTTAATTATTTGTAAAGAAATAATAAATGTTATAGCTAATTGTATTAAAGGACTTAATCCTATCCCAAATATAGTTGGCATTAATTCTATATAAATCCATCTTCCAATACTTAATGCTCTTAATTCTATTATTATAGCTATTATTAAGCCAAGAATAATAATCATAGAATAATCCATTAGACTTGGCTTTTCTATCCATTTAGTATTTTTATTTTTTATTGATATAATCAAAAAAATAAAAGCAATAATAATCAAATCTATAAAACTTGCTTGAATTAAATGATAATTTTTTGACAATCCAGACATATCAACATACAAAGAATAATGAGAAAATTCCCATATTAAATTTAATATTAAAACAATGATTATTAACTTTAAAAATTTGTAATATTTTTTCATATAGATTATAATTATTGATTATTATTAAATTTTTCCCTGAAACTAGTTTCACATAATGCCTTATAAGCTGTTTCTATCCCAGATTTAGCATGTCAAAAAAATATTTATTCAAAATTAAAGGCATGCACTGTAACTCATGTGCATACAAAATAGAACAAGAAATTAAAGATCAGTTTAATCTAGACAATGTTGAAGTTAGCTTTAGTGATGAAACTTTGCAATTTACAAGTAAAAAAGAAATTAATAAAAATAAATTAAATTTAATCATTAAAAATATGGGGTATGAAATATATGGAAAATAAAAAATCTAATTTTGATTTTGTAATATTTACTATATTAGGTATAATAATTCTATTAGGGATATATCTAATCGCTAAAAATCTAGGTATTCAAGTTCCAGAAATAAATGAAAATATAAGTTTAAGTTTAATACTTATAGTAGGATTATTAACTGGATTTCATTGTGTTGGTATGTGTGGCGGTTTTGTAGCATCATACACAACAAAAAATGCAATGAATGGTCACAAGAACTTTAAACAACATTTAGTTTATGGTACATCTAAATTAGCTTCTTATACAATAATAGGCGCTATCTTTGGTTTAATAGGAAGTTTATTTGTTTTTAGTAATACACTAAAATCAGCTATTGCAATTCTAGCTGGAATATTTATGATATTCTTTGCACTAAGTATGCTAGGTTTAAATTTCTTTAGAAAATTTCAGTTTAATCCCAAATTTTTAACAAGAATTAGCATGAAACAATATAAAGGTTATTACAAAGGCCCATTAACAACAGGTTTGCTTAATGGTTTAATGATAGCATGTGGTCCACTACAAGCAATGTATTTATATGCAGCAGCAACAGGTTCAATAACAAAAGGTGCTTTATCATTATTTGTATTTGGTCTAGGAACTTTACCTGTTATGTTGGGTTTTGGTTCTGTTGCAACTTTAATAAGTAAAAATGCAACTAAAAAAATATTAAAAGCATCAGCAGTTATAGTTTTAATTCTTGGTTTAATAATGTTAAATCGTGGTTTGATATTATCTGGGTCTAATTATAATTTTGATACAATTAAATCAAATATATTTTCATCAAATGATAATTCAAACTCAGTTATATTAAATGGAGATATACAAGAAATTAATATGAAAGTTACATCAAGTGGTTATTCACCCAATTCATTTGTTTTAAAAACAGGTGTTAAAACAAAATGGAATATAGATGTACAAGAATTAACATCTTGTAATAAAGAAATAATAGTTCCTGCTTATAATTTAGATATAAAACTTAAGCAAGGGCTTAACACAATTGAATTTACTCCAAATAAAGAAGGTACTATCACTTGGAGCTGTTGGATGGGAATGTTACAAGGACAATTTATTATCACCAATAATCCACAAAATACACCTCCCTCTACTGTAAAGACACCTCCACAACATACATGTGGAGGTTCTTCTGGTGGAGGATGCGGTTGTGGTGGTTAATAAAATTTTAATACTAAAAAATATTCTAAATAAAGATGGAAAGAAAAATAATATCAATTAGTGGAATGCATTGTGCATCATGTGCTCAAAATATTGAGAATGCTTTGAAAAAAACACCAGGAGTTTTGAATGTTAATGTTAGTTATGCTTCTGAAAAAGCAAATATAGAATACAATGAACAACAAGTTAATCTAGATACATTAAAAAAAGTCATAGAATCAACAGGTTATAAACCTTATATCGAAAATGAGACAACATATGATAATAGTTCTATGATGCATGAATCTCAACATCCAATATCTGAGCATGATCATCATAAAATGCTTAAAGAAAAAGAAATTAAAAAATTAAAAAGAAAATTTATTATTGGTGCAATCTTAAGTTTTTTTATTTTAATCTTAAGTTTTCCAGAATTTATACCTTACCTTAACAATTTAATTGAAAGATATTTAGGTAATTATTTATTGTATGTTTTATTTGCTCTTGCAACACCAGTACAATTTTATATTGGTTCTGAATTCTATAAGGGTTTTTGGAATACTTTAAAACATTTTCATGCTAGCATGGATACTTTAATTGCTATTGGTACAAGTGCAGCTTATTTCTACAGTGTTTTAATAACATTTTATCCAAGTTTTATTAATTCTAAAGCAGTTTATTATGATACAGGTGCTGTTATAATAACTTTAGTTTTACTAGGCCGTTATCTAGAAGCTAAAGCAAAAGGATCTGCATCAGAAGCAATAAAAAAATTAATGGGCTTACAAGCAAAAACTGCTTTAGTTATCAGAAATGATCAAGAAATTGAAATTCCAATAGAACAAGTTTTAGTAAATGATATTATAATTGTTAAACCAGGTTCTAAAATTCCAGTAGATGGAATTGTTATTGAAGGTTCTTCTTCTGTTGATGAATCAATGGTTACAGGTGAAAGCATTCCAGTTGAAAAGAAAAAAAATGATAATGTTATAGGTTCAACAATCAATAAATTTGGTTTATTAAAAATTAAAACTACAAAAGTTGGAAAAGATACTGTTTTAGCTCAAATTATAAAATTAGTAGAAGAAGCTCAATCATCAAAAGCACCTATTCAAAGATTAGCTGATAAAGTTAGTGCTTATTTTGTTCCTATTGTTATGTTATTAGCTTTATTTTCTTTAGGTTTATGGTTATATTTAGGAAAAGATTTTCCTTTTGCATTAACGATTTTTATTTCGGTTTTAATAATAGCATGTCCTTGTGCTCTAGGATTAGCAACACCAACAGCAATTATAGTTGGTACAGGAAAAGGAGCACAAAATGGAATTTTAATAAAATCAGGTGAAGCTCTAGAAATAGCTCATAAAATTGATACAATTGTTTTTGATAAAACAGGAACATTAACAAAAGGTTCTCCTGAAGTAACTGATATTATTGGAACAAAGGATGTTTTATTATATGCTGCAATAGCTGAAAAAGGTTCTGAACATCCTCTTGCAGAAGCAATATTAAAAAAAGCAAAACAAGAAGATCTTGAAATCCCAAGTATAAAATCATTTAAAGCAATCCCTGGTCATGGTATTATTGCAAAATATAAATCTAAAGAAATTATAATGGGTAACAGATTATTAATATCTAAATATAATTTTAATATTACAAAATATGAATCTCAAATTTCTCAATTAGAAGAACAAGGAAAAACAGTAATGACTGTTGTTTATGACAGAAAGATTATTGGGTTAATAGCTGTTGCAGATACAATAAAAGAATTTTCAAGAGAAGCTATTGAGCAACTACACAAAATGAAAAAACAGATTTTTATGATAACTGGAGATAATAGAAGAACAGCAAATGCAATTGCTAAACAACTTGATATTGATTTTGTTTTAGCAGAAGTATTACCACAAGATAAAGAACAAGAAATAAAAAAATTACAAAAATTAGGCAGAGTAGTTGCAATGGTTGGTGATGGTATTAATGATGCTCCAGCTTTAGCTCAAGCTGATTTGGGTATTGCAATAGGTGCTGGTACTGATATTGCTCTAGAAACAGGACAAATTGTTTTAATTAAAAATGATATTAGAGATGTTGTAACAGCAATTGACTTAAGTAAATATACTCTAAGAAAAATAAAACAAAATTTATTTTGGGCATTTTTCTATAATATATTAGGAATTCCAATAGCAGCTGGTGCTTTATATCCTTTAACAGGTTATTTGCTTAATCCAATGATAGCAGGAGCAGCAATGGCATTTTCTTCAGTTTCAGTTGTTTCTAATTCTTTATCAATGAAAAGATATAAACCAAAAATTAGATAGAAAACTTTTTATATCAGTTGTTATTCATAATTTTATCCCTAAGGAAAAAGAGTTCTGATAATCATTAAAATGAGCTTACAATATAAATTATTCAAAAAACCAAAAACATTAGATGAATTTTTAGACAAAATAAGAAAAGAAGGACAAACAAAGATAAATATAAATTTTGGTTATTTATCTCCAAAAACATTTGTTTCTCAACCAAGACGTAATTGGTTACCAGAAAAAAAATTTTATGCTATTCAACTTGAATCTGGTAAAACAACTTTAGAATTGTATTATTCTAGTAATATAAATATTGATACTATACTTAAAATATTAGGTATTGAGATAAAAAATGAAGTCCTTAGAGGGGCAATAGAAATTGCAGAAGAAATTAAAAATAATGGACTAGAAGTTACAATTGATAATGAATTAGTAGAAAAGTCTAAAAATTTAGTATCTAAAAAAGAAAAGTTGATTGAAAATTATAAACAAGCTTTAGAAGGCATATATTTTAGAGAAGATACTAATTTGCCTATAGATTAATTTTATATTATTATCATTTTTATCAATCTTAATTTATAGAAAACTTTTTAAAGTTTTAAAAAGAAAATAATTACATGAAATATATAGAAAAGAGGTGGATTATATTTCCATTATTATTTATCCTATTGATTTTAACAATAATTTTTTTTATTTATCATAAACAAGAATGTACTTCTAAAGA
>JAZDLF010000007.1:0-9881 GCA_043802295.1 Candidatus Woesearchaeota archaeon
GTAATTCAAGAAATTGTAAATAGACCAAAATGGGTAAATGGAAATGCAATTAATATATTTTGGAAAGATGATGGGTCAACGGGTAATAATTGGAGAAATGTATTGCATTATGATGGAAGTACAACAAAAGCAGCTAAATTAGATATATATTGGACTTCTCCAACAAATATTACATTATGTACAGACTCTGATGATGGTAAGAATTATTATGTGAAAGGAAATGTTAGTTATATTGGTGGGGCATTTTATAACGATTTTTGTCCTTATAATAATACTTTATCCGAATCTATTTGTTTAAATGGTGCACCTGCGTGGGAACAATATCTATGTCCTAGTGGTTGTAAAGATGGAGCATGCATTCTAGTAAAAAACGAAACATGTACAGATTCTGATGGAGGAAAAAATATTTATGTGAAAGGTTATGGAACAGGAACCAATACACCTGCTGGACCAGTATACGACACATGCATAGATCCTAAAAGAGTTGATGAACTTATCTGTCAAGGAACTGAAATAGCTGATACTACATTAGATTGCCCAGATGGTTACTTGTGTTCTGATGGAGCGTGTGTAAATCAAACACAAACAATCAGATCATCAAAATATTGTCTTAGTATAGGAGGCTCTTGTAAAAGTAATACCTGTACGAGCTATAATAATTGTGATTATATTGTTGATGTTGTTTGTGATAATGATCATTGTTGTAAAGGAAGTTGTACATTACCAACAAATCAAACACAAATGTGTACAGATTCTGATGGAGGAAAAAATATTTATGTGAAAGGAACATTAATCTTTAACACTGAAGAATATACTGATTACTGTAAAGATTTAACTACATCCACAAATCCACTTTATGAAGGGAAAATATTAAATGAGATGTACTGCACTTCTAATGGATACTCTTCTATAGAATATGTATGCCCATATGGGTGCTTGGATGGAGCATGCATTCTAGTAAAAAACGAAACATGTGATGGTTGTTTAGATAATGAAAAATGTTATCCTATGAGCTATAGAAAATCTGGAATGTATTGTTCTGATAGTGGAAAATTTGAATATCAATTAGATGATAATAATAATTGTGAAAATAATTTTGAATGTAAAAGCAATGTTTGTATTGATGGATCTTGTTTAAGTTCTAGCATAATTCAAAAAATTCTTGATTGGATCAGAAATTTATTTTAAGGGGGTGAATAAATGAAGAAAAGTGCTTTAGATTGGATTGTGTTAATATTAGTTATCATTGGTGGTTTGAATTGGTTATCAGTAGCTTTATTGAATTATGAATTTGTTTATGCTATTTTTGGGAATATTACTGATGTACTACCAAAGTTGATACTTATTCTATTTGGTTTAGCAGCATTATATTTAGCTTATTCTAAATGCAAAAAATAATCTTTTTCTTTTTTTATTTTACAAAATAAAAAGATATAAAAATAGGTATTATATTACTTTTGTTATAATCAATTTTAAAATGAACAATAACAATAAAAAAGTTTTGGAAAAATGGGCTTGGAAGAATTTTAGAATGAAGATGATTACAAGTATTATTTTACTTATTATGATCATTGTAATTTCTATATATTATTTTTTTATAAAATAAAATATAAAATTACTGGTAATAATAAACAACCCATTAAATGATTTCTACCCGTACTTTTTAATGCTGGTATTAGACCAATAAATGTTGAAATTAATAAAACAAATAATCCTAGAAAACCTGATAAGATAAAAACTAAAATGCTTACTAAAGATATAATTGATAAACATAATATTTTATAATTTACTTTGCTTATATAATTAGAAAATACTTTTGAAATATTTAGTGTTAATAAAGTTGCAATAAAAGCTGTAATTAAGATAACACCTAAAAATAAGATTAGATGATTACTATTAAATTCTTGTAAAATCTTAGATAAAATAACAATTGCACCATTTCTAGGTTTAGCAATAACATAAGCTGCAATAAAACTTAGAACCATATTCATTGTGTTGATACCACCATTTAAAATAAGATAACCTTTTGTTTTTAATTTTGTAAATGAAGAACCTAAAATTGCTCCTTGTGAAGGACCAATTCCTGGTAAAAATGAACATAAAGTCCCTGCTATCATTGAAGATGATAATGCTTTAGCAATTGTTGACTTTCTTATTTTAGGAAATTTTATTTCTTGTTTAGGAATTTTTACATTATCATTATAACTTAAAAATAAAGTTGATATACCAAATAATCCAGATAATAAAGGAAATAAAGGATTTCTTAAAGTTGATAAATTAAATACTAGAATTCCTAGTATTCCTGATAATACAAAGATAAAAAAAGCCCAAAATTTAGAATTTTTTTCTCTTATTATTAACAAACAAGACGAAGCTATTAATATATAACCAATATAAGATTTGATTAATGGATAACCATATTCTACTAATTTAATAATTGGATATGCTAGAATTATTGATAAAATTAATGCAAATAATGAACCCATGGTTGTTAAAATAACTGCTGCATAACCATGACCTCTTAATAACATATTATGTCCTGGTAGAACTGTTAAAATTGTTGATGAATCAGGAGCTCCTAAAAAAATAGAAGGAATATTATCTAAAAATGTATGAGTTATTGCCATTGATCCTATAATAACTGCTAGGTATAATGGAGATGTATAATTTAATAAAAAAGGAGATGAAGCTAAAATTAATACTGAAACTAAATTAATATGAATTCCAGGAGTAAGGCCTGTAATGGTCCCTAATAAACAACCTATTAATATTGCAATTAATATTTCTATTATCATCATAATAACCTTAGATTTTCACCTTGAATTTCTAAAGTACCTTTATATTCTGTTATAGAACCTTCTAATTCTATGTAATCATTTTTAGCTAAATTAATTGGTTGATCTTTAAAGAGGATAGCTTGAATTTCACCTGTAGAATCTTTAACTTTAAAAATATAAAGTCCTTTTGTATCTTTAAAATAGGTTACATAACCTTGAACTTTTACATTTTGATCAAGTTGAGATCTTGTTATTGAAGAAATTGTTGAAATTGGTAATTCAATCTTTTCTGAGATATAAAATAATATTAGTAATCCAACTAATGCTCCAGTTAGAGATACTAATAATAATGTTTTTTCATTCATTTTTAAAACTCTAGAATTCATCTAGAGGTTAAACACCTCTGAGAAATTTGTAGATATAGACTATTTAAAAAGTTTACGGATTTAAATTTTTAGCTCTAAAGTATTGCTCAAATAATTCTCTGCATTTTGCTTCATATTTTCTAAATTTATCAAAATAAGGTTTAAACTTTACAGGAAGTTCTAGAATTATATTAGGGGCATTATTTGGTTTAAATATACAAACTATAGACTCTGTTGAAATTTCGTATGATAGTTCTGAATGAAATCTTGCACCTTGATTAATTAACTCTTCACTTGCTTGAATTAATTGTTTTAAACTTTTTATGGGTATTAATACATTAAAAAATTGATTTTCATCCCCAAACTTAATAACTTTTCCCATTAAATTTATAGCCATATCATTTATAATAATTAATTGCCTTATATATTTTATTATATTATAATAAAATTGTTATATAACAATCATGCAACAATTATATAATAGTCAAACGATAAGTTTATATTTTAATTATAAATAGAAGAAGTTATGGACATTCAAGATAGATTAAAACTAATTGGCGAAGTTGGAGAAGAGATAATTACAGAAGAGGAATTAAAAGAACTTCTACAAAAAAAGAAAAATCCAATTGCATATGATGGTTTTGAGCCTTCTGGTAAAATACACATTGCTCAGGGCATTATGAGATCTATTAATATTAACAAAATGACTAAGGCTGGTGTTAAGTTTAAAATGCTTGTTGCAGATTGGCATGCATGGGCTAACAATAAAATGGGTGGTGATTTAGAAAAAATACAAACTGTTGGTAAATATTTGATAGAAGTTTGGAAAACAACAGGAATGAATTTAGATAAAGTAGAATTTATTTGGGCCAATGATTTAATACAAGAACAAGATTATTGGAAAAAGGTAATGCAAATTGCAAGAAACTCAACTGTTAATAGAATAATAAGATGTGGGCAAATAATGGGCAGAAGAGAAGAAGAAGTAATGCAAGCTTCTCAGATTTTATATCCTTGTATGCAATGTGCTGATATATTTCAATTGCAAGCAGATATTACTCAATTAGGCATGGACCAAAGAAAAGTAAATGTCTTAGCTAGAGAAGTTGGACCAAAATTAGGATGGTGGAAACCTATAATAGTAAGTCATCATATGTTAGCTGGATTACAAAAAGTTGAAACTAATGAAAAGGAAACTGTTGAAAGAGCAATAGAAATGAAAATGAGTAAAAGTAAACCAGATACAGCAATATTTATGACTGATAATGAAGAAGAAGTAAAAAGAAAAATAATGAAAGCATATTGCCCAGAAAAAGAAATTATTGAAAATCCTATTATAGAATATTACAAATATATTTTATTTGAAAAATTTAAAGAAATAAAAATAGAAAGAAAAAAACAAGGAGAATTAATTGTTGATAACTATAAAGAATTAATAAAATCATATTTAAATGGTGAAATACACCCATTAGATTTAAAAGAAGCTGCTGCAAAATATGTTAATAATCTTATAGAACCTGTAAGAAAACATTTTAAAACAAACACAAAAGCAAAAAAATTATTAGATCAAGTAAATTCTTATGAAGTTACAAGGTAATATTATGAGAACTTTTATTGCTATTGAATTACCAAAAGAGATTAGAGAATATCTAACTGAAATACAAAAACAAATCGGTAGTGAAAATGCTAAAATAAAATGGGTTGCTAAAAAACATTTACATTTGACTTTAAAATTTTTAGGAGAAATTTCTGAAAAAAGAATTGAATTATTAAAAGAATTACTAGGAAAAATTAAATTTAAAAGATTTGAAGTTAATTTAAGTAGTTTAGGTGTTTTTCCTAATGAAAAAAAAATAAATGTTATATGGATTGATTTAAAACCTGCTGGCAAAATAATTGAATTGCAACAAAAAATTGATTCTGAATTATTAAATAATTTTCCTAAAGAACAGAGATTTTATGCACACTTAACTTTAGGCAGAGTAAAATTTGTTAAAAATAAAGAAGCTTTGTTAGAAAAAATAAAAAATGTTAAAATTGAACCTAAAGAATTTGAAATAAATGAATTCAAATTGATTAAAAGTGATTTAACTAAAGATGGACCAGTGTATACAGTGTTAGTAACATATAGTTCTTAGTTACAAAAATATTATAAATACAAAAATTTAGTTTATATTTTTTGGGATGAGTCAAGAAATAAACCCAAAAGAAGATCTTTCCATTGTTATAGATAATATTGTTAGTGGTTCATTAATACAAATTAAAAAAGAGATATTAGAAACTAAAACAAAACAAGAGTCAAGACTTGAACTGGAATGTTTAGAATGTAAGATTGTTTACTATGGTAAAAAATTACCTAGAAGATGTCAATATTGTTACGGAGAAATGAAACCTTATAAATTCAAAGATTGGCAAAGAGAAGCAATGGAAAATTTTTTTGAAAGGTATAAAGGTAGTTGTATTTGGTTAAGAAGATAAAATAATAATTTTATAAGTCAATAATCTGAATTTATAACTTTAAAAATCTCACGTGCTTTTTTTGGGCCAATTTTTTCAGCTCTTTGTAAATCTTCTTCTGAAGCATTGATTATACTTTTAACATTTTTAAATTCTTTTAATAGTGATTTTGATAAAGAAGGACCAACTCCTGGTAAAGTTTCTATTAATAATTGTTGCTGTTCTTTTAATGTTAATGGCTTTCTTTTTTTAAGTAAAGTTATCATTGTATATGGTTTTTCCATACGTTTTGCCATAACAATTAATAATAAAGCTGTATCTCTATAATTTCTAGTATATATTATTGGTATTTGATAATCTATTGCAATTGAAGATAACATACCACGAATTGAATTTGGATGAAAATTTCTTATCGTGTACAAATTATGAGAACCTTCTATAATTAAGAGGGGCATATCAAAATTTTCTTTTAAAACCATTAATTGTTGATTTATTCTTTTTTCTATGATTGAATTAATGAAATCTTCTTGTGTTTTGCGTTCTATACCAATATTTTTAATTTGATCATTATTATCTTTTGTTTGAATTATAAAATCTGCAGCTATTAGTTGTTGTTCTTCAACCTCAACTTTGTGTTTAACTAATTCCCTAATTATCCCTGATTTTCTTTCACGGTGATCAGCTATTATCTTTAACATCTTTAAATTCTTTTATTATACTTTGAGATTCTAATTTATTTTGAATACTATGAATTGTTTGCTTCATTGTATTTTCTTTTTTTCTTGATGACCAGTAATAAGCTTCGTCCATTGTTCCTTTGGTTATTAGAAAAATTATTTTTCCCTTTTCTGTTCTACCTACTCTACCAGCTCTTTGAATTTTTCTAATTTCACTTGCAATAGGCTCATAAAATATTGCAGTTGATGACCCAGATATATCAAGACCTTCTTCTGAAATACTAGTTCCAACTAGAACATTAAAATCACCTTTTTCAAAGCTTCTTATCGTTTCTATTTGTATTTTTTGAGTTATGCCTTCTTTTTGGCCAACTAATTGTATTGGTCTAATATTTTCATTTTGTTTTAATAAATCAACAATTTCTCTTACTGTATCTCTAAAATTAGCAAAAATTATAATCTTAGAATTTGAATTTTGCTCAATTTCTTTTTGTATTATTTCATAAAGTTTTTCCATTTTTGGATGTTTTATATTTTTTTCATCCAAAATGTTGATTAAATCCATTGCTTTTATTATATTGTTATCATTTACTATTATGTGAGATGCTTTACTTTTTTCTGTTTTTAGTTTATTTAGAAATTTTTTAATTGAGTTTATACTTTGTGTTTGTACTAATTCAAGAGCATAGCTAAGTTTAATTGCTTGAGCAACTAAAGAAATTCCAGAGTATGCGGCTGGATCATGTTTTTTTAATCTTTTTTGAAATGCTAACTGAATTCCAATTAAATCTCTTCTATTAATTAAGCCTATAGGCTTATTAAATCCAAAATTTTTTATATGTTTTAATTTTTCAAGATAAACTTTTTTGATTAAAGAAGAAATTTCTTTAAATTCGTTAGGTAAATCTAAATTTATCCATTCAATTTTCTTTTCTTGTACATAAGGTTTTACATCTAAATCTTGCTCAGATCTTATTTCAATAGCTTCTATAAATAAATTGTTACAAATTTCCTTGATTTTTTCACGAGTACCACCAGGAGAAGCTGTTAAGGCTAATACTCTTGGGAATTGAGATTGTTGCATGTAAACTTTAGCAACATTTACATAACTATATTCTTTGACTGAGCGATGAGCTTCATCTACAATTAATAATGTAAAATCTTTTAGATCTATTCTATTATTTTCTAAATCATTTTCTATGCATTGAGGTGTAGAAAAAATAAAAGTTGAGTCTTTCCATAATTTTTCACGTTGTTCTGGTTTAACAAAACCAGTAAATAAAACTAATTTTTCTGGTTCAATTTCTAAAAATTTTTTATAAGTTTGTAAATGTTGGTTGGCTAAAGGTTTAGTAGGAGCAAGAAATAATATCTTAGAATTAGGAAAATTTTCTAACCTATTTACTGCAACAAGTAAACTTAAATGTGTTTTTCCCAAACCAGTAGGTAAAATAACTAGAGTATTATTTTTAATAGCTGTGGCTAATATAGTCTCTTGATATAACCTTGGTGTAAAATTCCTTGTATGTATCATATTTGAGATATATTTATAAAGTTTTTAGGTACTATGATTTTTATGTTTTTAAGACTATTGGGTATATTGGATCTATTATCTGGAATAATACTAATACTGTTAAGATTCAAAATAGCTACAAATATTGCTTGGTTTTTTGCAATTTATTTAATCATAAAAGGTCTAATTTTTATTGTTAATGTAGTTAGTATGTTAGATATAGCTACCGGAATAGTGATGATTGTTGCTATATATGGTGTTTATGGTGTAATAACATGGATCTTTGTTATTTGGATATGTCAAAAAGGTTTAGCTACTTTAGCTTCTTAATTTAAGGTTTTGATGTACGATATAAATATAATAATGCTGATAATAATGCTATTACTGCTGCTAATATAAATGTTGTAAATGCATTTAGGAAGTTTAGGAATATTAAAGAGACTATTACAAAAACAACAGTTAAAACAAATAAAGGTTTAGAACCAAAATATAATTCTCCTCCATCAAAATGTGGTATGGGTAAAATATTTGATAAAGACATCCATGAGTTAATTAAAATAAATTCATTTATTAAGGGGTTATTATTAAAATTGATTAATTTAAATATTAAGGCTAATAAAATACTAATAAATGGTCCTGCTGCAGCAATTTTTGCTGTTTCATAATTCATTATATGTTTAAACTCACGACCAATTCTATATGCTGGTATAGTTGTAATAAACAAAACTGAAGTTGTTACAAAGAATAATTTACCACTAGATAACAACGTTATTAATATAGGGACTATAACACCTAGAGGAACATATTTAACTGAAAATGTGGTTAATCCTATTGACCATTTTACTGGAAAGTGAGCTTCTGCTCTAATACCATATCTTTCTAGTTTCCAAGGCTGAATTTGAGCATAACAGCCAATTCTTCTAGCTATATATTTTTGAACTAAAATTTTAACAAAAAAAGCTATTGTAACTAAAATTAATATTATAACAAAATTTGTTAGCCAATAAGATAAAACAAATTTTTCTTGTTTATCATCAAAAGCAAAAACAAATCCTATTACTAATATTGCTAGAATTATATGTTTTATTTCTTCTTTTGTAAATTTAGACTGCGCCATGGAGTTTTATTATTGAAATTAAATCCTTTTCGTGACCTGCACCTACAACAGCTACTATTGTCTTATTAGGATTCTTGGACATTAAATTATATAAAGCTTTTGCCATAAAAAAATTACGATCTTTTATTAATACTTTATAAAAAGAAGGATATCTTTTTTTAACTTGACTTGTTAAAATATTAATTGTTTTTTCATCAGGCACTTTTTTTAAATCAAATTGTATTTTATTTTTTATAAATAAACTTTTTAGAATATCTGAAAGAAATCTAAATTTTTCTTTCCATGTTAAATTTTTTGATAGTTTTTTTAATGTTATTTCTATATCTTGATCTATTAATGCTAAATCAGCTTTTACTTTATAAGCAGTTTCTACTGCCTTTTTCATTTCTGATCCAGGTAGAACACCAACTGCTTTGCCTAATTTATTCTCTATCCAAGCACCTAAGACATTAAATAAGAAACCTTTAAATCCAACTTTTTGAATATCTTTTAATTTTAATTTTCTTTGTTTTTTATATATTAAACTTTGGAATCTTTTTGGGTCTAATTCTAAGGCAACTATATTTGGCTTGAGTTCTAAAATAATTTGTTCAACTTCTTTAACACTTTGTATTGCTATATGAGATGTTCCAATTATATTTAGATTCTTGTATGTATACATTATAAAAAGAAAATCTTTATATACTTAAATAGGTTTAGGTTGAGTATTCTATTTACTTGAAAATATGTTGGAGGGAAAAAGATGTTGAAGATAAAAAAAATAAATGAAATGTATGGGATGAGAGTATTTACTGATAATGGTGATTATTTTGGTGATATTGAAGAAGCTGTATTATCAAGTAATAAAGTATATGGCTGGAGAATAAAAGCTACAAAGAATTCTTCTCTTACTAAAGTTTTAGGTGGTGCTAAAGGAGTTATAGTTCCTCATCAATTTGTTAAAGCTATTGGTGACGTTGTTGTAATAAGTAAAGC
>JAZDLF010000008.1:0-14931 GCA_043802295.1 Candidatus Woesearchaeota archaeon
GAATATCTGCTCAAGTTAAAGAAGGTCAAAAATTATTCTCAGTTTTTGTTGATAAAGAAAATATAGAAAAAGCAAAAGATGCTTTAGCAAAAGCAAAACCAAGACTTCCTAATCAATGGTCTATTATTGAAGAAAAACCTATTAAATAGTCAATTAATAAAGATGAATTCTATTGGATTAACAGAAAGTGAAAAAAATGCTGAATTTTATTTTCATGGAACAACTAGATTTTATTACGAAAGACAAATAAAAATATATGGTATATATAGACATGATGAATTAGAACATGGCAATTCAGTTTTTGTTAGCACAAATTTTCAAACTTCAAAGAGATTTGCTGAAGGGCGAGCAAAAGATTGGTGGTGTCCTAGAAGTACACCTATAATTTTAAAAATCAAAGGGAATAAAGTTAGAGAACGTGTCCATCAACATCCAGTTATTAATGATGTTTGCATTGATTATTTATTACCAGAAGAATTTGAAGTTCTTAAAACTCAATAAACTTTACAATCCAAAAGCATCTGTTATCTCTTTAATCTTCTTAAATTCATATATTAAATTTAAACCTTTATCAGTAATCTGATAAAATCTTTTATCTCTATCTTCTACTAAAACAATAAGTTCTTTGTCTTCTAATTCTTTTATATATTCTTTTAATCTATTATAAGATAAATTGCCACCATAAAGAATATGGGTAGGTTTAATTCTACCGCCTTTTCTCTGCATAAAGGCTAAAATATCATATACAATTTCCAATTTACTTCTTCTTTCTGACATTTTACTTATTTTTTCTAAAACTTAAATAAACTTTACCCAATAAAGCTAATAATGAACTAAAAGCAAGTAATTGGGTTAAATGCTGTAAAGCATAAAATAATGTAGAATAATCTTTAATTTGTACTAACATTGCAAATATGTGTGATACTGCTAGTAATATAAAAGCTAATAGAACTAAAAACTGATTAGTTGATTTTCTATGTAAATAAATACCACCTTGATAATAAATTATAAAACCTAATAATAATACAGAAGCCAAATTAAAATAAGTATAAGACCAATAATATGAAGGAACAGCCAAAGCAATCACAAATGTTGATAACATTAAAATAACATCTTTTCTTTGAATCTTTAAAAATACTATAATAAATATCATATAAGCAGCTAACTCTAATAACATATTAACTAAATAAACTAAATGGTATATATTTATCAAGTCTTTATATTGTGATAACAATATGTTAAAATTAAAAAATAATAATGCTCCCGTATGTATAATTAAAGTTATACCTAATAACACAAATGCTCCTAATAAACTTAAAAAACCTAATCCAAAATATAAAAATTTTCTATCTTTTGTTAGTTTATAAGCTTTATAACCATAATAAAAAATTAGAAATGCTACAACCATACTAAATATTTTTATACCTAAACTAACTTCATAGAATTCTTTAACGCTGTGAAATACAAAAACCATTGTACAGTGATTATATCAAAAACCATTTATAAACTTTTTGGAATCTATAATATAGACCATCTTTGCATAACGTATTTATAAAGGCCTTCTCTAGAATATATTAACCTTAAAAGGGGGTGAAAAATCAAGGCTGTGAAAATTTAAAACAAAGCCAATGGGTTTGGGTGTTGCAGACCACTGCAACACTATTTATTTGTCAATCCACCTCTCGTTTAGTCCTGTTTCAAGGGCACAAATAGAAAATCACCCAAGCTTTGTATTTCCACACCCTCTTTATTTTTAATCAATTTTAACATTTTTTGTTGGTATAAACCAACAGGTGCTAATGATATACCATTTTCTTTTAATTGATCTAATAAATTATAAGGAATTTCCTTACATGCAGCTGTAAAAACAATTTTATTATATGGTTGATATTCTTTTAAACCTTTACTACCATCTTTATTAAAAATTTTAATATTTTTTATATTAGCTTTTTTTAGATTATTTTCTGCAAATTTTGCTAATTCTTTTATTATTTCTAAACTATAAACAATTCCTGGTTTTACTAATTCAGCAATTAAAGCAGCGTTATATCCTGATCCTGTTCCAATTTCTAAAATCCTATCTCCTTTTTTTAATTCTAGTGCTTGTAACATTATAATAATTGTTGTTGGTTGAGAAATTGTAGCATTATAACCTATAGATAAAGGTCTATCTTCATAAGCTTCATTTATTAATGATTTTGGTATAAAATTCTCTCTCTTAATTTTTTTAAAAGCTTTTATTATTTTATCAGAACAAATATTATTTTCTTTCCAATATTTGATTAAATCTTGTTTAGTATTCATATATATTTAATAGTTAATCAATATTTAATATTATCTTTAAGGAATCTAACAGGAATTAAATGCAATTTGAGATTTTGGCTAGAAGGAACAAAATTTTTGAACTTTCTCAGAAATCTTTTCTTGTTTGTCTTTATCGCTATTTATAATTAGAAATATTTTCTTTTTACCAAAAACCAAATCAATTCGAAATTCATTATTTTCAAAATATGAATGTTTATCTACATAATCATTAATATTTTCTTCTTTTGTTAAAATTGGTTCTCCATCATCTCCAGATGGTCTCCCAAATCCGTATATTTCAATATTAGAGGATTCCTCACCAAATCCTAAATCAACCAATAATTTCCTAAATCCTGAAAAAAATTTCTGATTCTTCTCTATTTCATAATAATTATGTTTCTCTGATTTTCTAAGTCCAAAAATTTTTAATGGATTCATTGAATTGAAATAGATCTTCTTTCTATTTAAATATTACGCCAAAATCCCGAACTCTGCGGATGCAGGTTTCCAGATAACAGCGATTATGCTCAATTTAAATACAGAAAGATTTATAAAAAATTCAAATCTCTTCTAAATAAAGAGGTTAAATAATGCCAAATATTTTATGGTTCAAAGATATTTCTAAAAACGATGTTTCTATAGTTGGTGGTAAAGGAGCTTCTCTAGGAGAAATGTATAATATAAGTTTACCAGTTCCACCAGGTTTTTGTATTACAGTAGATGCTTATAAAAAATTCTTACAACATACAAACATAGATGAACCCATATACAATTTACTAAATTCTTTAGATGTAGAAAACCAAGAAGCATTAAACCAAGCATCTGAAAAAGTACAAGATTTAATTTTAGATTCTCAAATGCCAGATGATATTAAAAAAGATATTGTATATGCTTATAATAACTTAAATGTTGATATGGAAATTTTTAAACTAGCAACAAAAGAAACAATTGATTTAATAAAATCAGGCCGTGATATACCATATGTTGCAGTTCGTTCTAGTGCAACAGCAGAAGATACAGCAGAAGCATCTTTTGCAGGTCAAAATATAACCTATCTTAATATTAAAGGTGCAGAAGAAGTTGTAAAAGCTGTTAGAAAATGTTGGGCATCTTTATTCACACCAAGATCTATATATTATCGTGTTAAAAACAACTTTGCTCATGATAAAGTTTTTATCTCAGTTGTTATACAAAAAATGATTAATTCATATGCTTCTGGAGTTGTTTTCACAATTAATCCTTCTACAAATAATAAAAATGAAATAATGATAGATGCTGGTTTAGGCCTAGGCGAAGCAGTTGTTTCAGGTTCTATAACTCCAGATGAATATATTGTTGATAAATCAACATTACAAATTAAAAATAAAAAAATTAGTAAACAAGAATGGCTATTAACTAGAGATATTAATTTAGGAAAAACTATTAAAAAAACAATATTTAATTCAGAACAAGAAAAACAAAAAATTAACGATGCTGACATTATAAAATTAGCTCGATATGCAAAACAAATAGAAGATCATTATAAAAGTCCACAAGATATAGAATATGCAATTGAGAACAATAAAATTTACATCGTACAATCAAGACCAGTAACAGCTTTAAAAATTGAAAAAGCAGAATCTCAAGATTTTAAAGATAAAGAAGTTATTCTAAAAGGTTTAGCAGCAAGTCCTCATATTGGATCAGGTCCTGTTAAAATTGTTGCTAATATAAATGATTTAATAAAAATACAAAATGGTGATGTTCTTGTTGCAAAAATGACAAATCCAGATTATGTAACAGCAATGAAAAAAGTTAAAGGTATTATCACAGACGAAGGTGGTACAACCTGTCATGCAGCAATAGTTGGTCGAGAACTTCAAGTTCCAGTTGTTGTAGGAACTCAAAATGCAACTAAAATATTAAAAGAAAATGAAATAGTAACAGTAGATGGTATTAATGGTAAGGTTTACAAAGGTAAATTAGATATTCAAGAACCAATTACAAAAGAAGAAAAAATTACTGAAGAAGATATAGAAACAGCAACAGAAGTTAAAGTAAATATTGATATGCCTGATTTAGTTAATGAAGCTATTGAAACAAATGCAGATGGTGTTGGTTTATTAAGATGTGAGTTTATGTTATCTAAAAATAAAGAACATCCTTCTTATTTAATTAAAAATGGAAGAAAAAATGAATTAGTTAATATTTTGTATAATGATATAATAAAAATTGCTCAAGCTTTTAAAAACAAACCAGTTTGGTATAGAACATCAGATTTTAGAACAGATGAATATAAAGATTTAATTGGTGGTTCTGAAGAACCAATTGAAGAAAATCCAATGCTTGGTTGGCATGGTATTCGAAGAAGCTTAGATCAACCTGAATTCTTAAAAGCAGAATTTGAAGCTATCAAAAAAGTTCATGATAATGGATATACTAATGTTGGTATTATGTTACCTATGGTAATCTCTGTTGAAGAAATAAAAAAAGCTAAAGAACTATTAAATGAAGTTGGTCTTGAGCCATTAGAAGAAATTGAATTTGGTGTAATGATAGAAACACCAGCTTCTATTCAATTAATAAAAGAAATATGTGAAGAAGGCATTGATTTTATTTCTATTGGTAGTAATGATTTAACACAATTTACTTTAGCTGTTGATAGAAATAATTCAAAAGTTCAAGATTTATTTAATGAACTTCATCCAGCAGTTTTAAAACAAATTGCTCATGTTATTAGAACTTGTAAAGAATATAATGTTGAAACCAGTATTTGTGGACAAGCTGGTTCTAATGAAGAAATGGCAGAATTTTTAGTTAAATCTGGAATTGATAGTATTTCAGCAAATATAGATGCTGTTTCTAAAATTAAAAGAACTGTTGCAAAAGTTGAGAAAAAATTATTACTCGGTGTTGCTAGAAAAGATTTTAGTTACTTGTAGTAACCACTAATTTTCCATTTTTAATATCATTATATAATTCAAACAAATCATAACTTATATCAAGATCACAATTTGTTTTTCTATTAAAATCTTTTTTTAAAATATCTAATGGCATACTAATTCTAGCTTTCATCCTTCTTGATACTAACACTCTAATATATTCTTCTGGAATATTTCCGATACTTTCCGATATAATTTTATTAATTGAATTTAAAACTTCTTCTAATGATACTGCATGATATATTGCTTTTTGGCATGGACCTAAAAATTCATTAAACTTCTTCTCAACTTTCTCGTTTATATCATCATATTTTAAAACTAATTTCATAACACTTTCTGGCAGTGGATATTTTTCGATCATTTCTTCTGCAATATCTATTTCTTTATTATGTTGCTTGTCTCGTTGTTCTAAATAATTTCTTAAATCATTTGGAAGAATTGGAAATGATACTCTTTCAGTCAAATCAACAAATTTTGTTGGAGATTTATCATCAATTAATTTAATATAATCTCTAACTTTATTTATTCTTTTTACTCCAGCAAATTCTAATTTACTTGCAAAAAAATGATTTCCTAAAGATAATTCCTCACCTCTTTCATGTAGAGCAATTATGCCTTCATATTCTTTAGAGATCATATCATCAACAACAAATAAACTCCAATCTCCTTTATCAAATGTAAAAAATGATTCATAAAAACAATGTGCAAAACCAAAACCATATTCATCAGCAATATGCTTAACTTTTTTATATGGAACTGATCCATATTTAAAATTAAAACCCCATTTTTTAAATTCTTTCCATCTATTATTCTCATTAGTCCATTCAATTAATCCTTTAAAAAAATCTTCTTGCTCTAAATATTGTTGTAAACCAATAGTCATTACTTGTCTTTGCTCAACCTTTTGTTCTATTCGTTGTTCTAATTCTAATCTTTGTTCTTGTCTTAGACTAGGCATCAAACATAAACTTAATCCCATTTTAATCAAGATAAATTTATGAATATGCTATATAAATTTTACTATTGTAATCACTTAATAGATACAACAATAGAAAGCTTTATATATCAGTTTTATATCATCTAAAGTAATAAAAGGAGGACATTTTAAAAAATGGCAGAAAAAGAAACACCTGAATTTGATGTTTATAAAAAAGCTTTTAATAGTACTCAAGATCTTTTCAGAATTGCTGCAGCTCAAGGTGTTGAACCTAGTGAAATAGAATCTATAACTCATAAAATTTTATCAGATTACATACAATCACCAAATCCAAATCGTTTAACTAGAATAACAGCAGGTTATGGTTCAAATTTAAAAAAAGCTTATCTAGAATATGCACAAAATCCTGATAAAATAAGGGCAGTTAATGCTTTATCAAGATCTTTTGAAAGAAACTTAGCTGATTTAATCGAAGGAACTTTATCTGATGTTGCAAAAGAAATAGGCGTTGCACCTGATGCAGAAAAAGTAACAGAAGCTTTTAGAGATGCAGTAAACAAATATGTTCTAGAAGAAAAAATAAAAGAACAAGCTAAGAAAAAAGAATAATTTTATTTCTTTTTTTCTATAAATTTTTTCATACCATCTACAAACTCAGTAGCTAGTTTTCTATATTCATCATATTGTTTTCCTGTAATATCTTTAATTTCTCTATGTGTTATTCTCTTAAATTCAGTATATAATTTTCTCATTATATCAGCATATTTTTTATTAACATGGCCTTTAGCAACTAGTTTTTTCTCTAACATATCAGCAACATGATCAGGACTTGGTGGTATTTCACCTAAATTCATCAATGCAGCATGTGCAGAATCTATACAAGCCCAATATAAATCAACAATAGCACTTAGTACATGTTGTTCAGCTTTAAACAAGCTAGCAGAAGCCATTGTAAAATATGTCCATACAGATTCATCACTAGGTCTTATTCTACCATCATCTAATAAAGCCTGTAAAGGATCAAAAGTATTATTATCAATTAAACTAATTCCAGATCTTAAAATATTAATAGCAACAGGATCTCCAGATCTTGCATATTCCCAAAAAGAAGTTAATTTCATTGATTGAACATGTAATCTTTCAGGATCAACATCAGCGATTGCTTTCTCACTTATTATTCTATAAGTTTCAACAACTTCTCTAGAAAATTTAACTTTAACATCATCTAGAACTATTAATATATCTAAATCTCTTTTACTTGCTCCAGGTTTTTTAACAGCAGATCCAAATAAAACTAAACATGAAATAAAATCTCCTAATTCTTTATACATTATATTTGCATATTTTCTAGCCACTTCCAAATCTTCAGATAAATAATTAGAAATATTTTTTTGTTCTCTCTTTTTTACCTCAAATTTCATTTTTTCAACCTCTTATTCTAATTGAGTTTCACTCCATAAAGTCCAATCTTTACTTGGAACAATACCTTCTCCAACTAGATAATTAGGTGAAGCTCTTTGTCCTATATATGAATTTTCTATATCAGTCCAAGCCATAGATGTTGTATCTATTCTATATATTGGCGAATTTAATGTTTTCCATGTAGCTGTCATAGTTCTCCAAGCTTCTTCTGGAGATTGAGCACCCCACTCAACTATATATTGTCCTTTATAATCTTTTAATTGCATATGTTTTACAAAATCTTGTATAGGAACAGAACCTTGTCCTGGTTCTAAATGCTCATCATGATAACCAAAATTATCACTTAAATGAACATGTCCTATAATTCCATCTTTTGTTAATTCATCAACCTGATTTTTTAACCATTGATTAAATTCTTTATCACTTCCTTTAAAGAATTTTTTCCATGTATAAGCGTGTCCAATATCAAATGTAGCTTTAACATGATCTTTAGATATTCTTTTAGCTTCTTCTTCAGACATATGTTCTTGTTTAATCAATCTTTCAGTCATTGCTTTTCTAGATTCTACTATTAATTCTTTTAATTCTCTTGGACTTGAACCATAACCCCCTTCTGGAAAAATATTTTCAGGTGCTATAAATAATGGTTTATTTAATTTAGCATCTTTTTCTTTTTTGTAAGCATAAACTCCCAATTGAGCAACAGCATCCGCTGATTCTTTAATACCATATTGTTTCACAGGAATTATATTATCCATCGTTTGTTGTGTTTCAGCAGCTTGTCTACCATGAGATATTGAAACATGTTCATAAGAATCATATACTTTTTTTCGTTCTTTTATTGTTTCTTCTAGAAATTTTCCAGGATCATCTTGAAGTTCTTTATATTTTTCAGGATCTGCATGTTGTAAATTTTTAGGAACAACTCCCCCTTCTTGCAAATGATTTATGAATATATTTTTAGCCCCTTTTTCATTTCCAGCTAATTTAATATCTTTTTTGTAAATATCATTTAAATCTTCTAATTTACGAATATCCACTCCAATTTCTTGTGCATGTAACCCCCACCTTTCTTGTTCACTTCTATTCATTTCATAACTTTTTTTTAGATACTCTTTATAAAAATAAACTCCAGGATCTTCATTTTTTTCTTTCGCTTTTTTTTCAAAATACTCAAATTTTTGAGGTTCAAATTCTATTAATCCATCTTTATCTCTAACATATTCACCATTTTTCATTTTAGGTTCTGGAACTTCTATATCTCTTCTTAATGGCATTAATCTACCATCTCTTTTATCAACCAAATATATAGGAGCTTTTTTTGCTTCTTCTGGATATGCCTCAAATTTCTCTCCAATTTCATAAATTTCTCTAGGAAATTCACCAGTATGGACAACAACAGGCCCTCCTTGAGTTGTATCAGCAGCAAAATCAATTGTCCTTTTTATTTCATTAATATTATTTTGTTTCATTTCAGGACTAAATCTATTTTCTCTTGTATCTAATCCAGATAAAGAACCTACTCCTATACTAGCATGTGTGCTTAATGTAACATCATTTATTTTTGCCATCTGCCTTATTGCTTCCCTTTCTTCTATACCATGCATTTCTGGAGTTGTTGAACCTTGACCATAACTACCTTTTCCAACACCCATAAAACCAATTTCAACAGCAGAAGCTCCTTCAAACATTTTACTTTTTAATTGATCAAGAGCTTTTTTATTTATAGGAGTACTTACACCAATATATTTAGGATCAACTTGTAAATATTGAGCTGATCTTTTATCAAGTGCATTCCAATAATCATTATCAAAATCCATTTTTAACCTTAATTTTTTTATTTTTATTATATTTTATTTAATCTTTATAGTAGTAAATTATTCTCTAAACATACCAAAACCTTGCTTAAGTACTTTATACAAAGCATAACAATCATTTTTAGCAGCACCTTTAGCCATATCTTGTTCTATTCTTTCTTCTTTACTACTTAAAGTGATGCCTTCTTTTTTTTCTTTACTAAAAATATACCCAAAACCTTTAAATGGTGCTTTTAATAAATCTAATAAATCATCTCTTTTTTCTTCTCTTTCTTCTTTGGGTTTTTCTGCTATTCTAGTTTCACCAGATTCTTCTAAGTATTTTATTAATTCATCACCTAAAGCAGCAATAGCTTCATTAACACTTGATAATAATTCTAAATCTTCTGCTTCTTGTTTTTTTCTATATTCATCGATATCTTGTCTAGTTGCTATAAAACCCTCAAATGTTATTTCACTATAACCTCTGTGAATAGCACCTCTTTGTCCTTCAGCATAAAAAGCCATTTGAGGTAAAGAAACATAATTAAATTTGACTCTTACACATGGAAAATATTTTTTAAAAATTCTTTCTTCTTCATGTCCATAATAAGTTTCAACATAATATTTTTTCCTTACTCCAAGTAATTCTAATTCAACTTTATTAGTTTCAAAAGAAGCAATTATATCTTTATCATTTACACTTTCTTGCATTTGTAATCTTTTTATATTTCTTAAATAAGGCTTAAGCCAATCTATATACAATTTCATTGACTGATAATGCTGCCTTAAATATTTTAAAACAAATCTTTTTCTTACTTCTAACTCTTTTCTAGTTTTTTCTCTCCATTCTAAATATTGAAATAATTTTCTACTTAATATTTCTCTAATTTTTCTATTCATGCCTTGTTTTTCTAAATTCTTCATTGCTTTTTCTATATCTTTAGTTGTTAATGGATTTACTTTAAAAAACAAATCAGGTAAAATAACAAATCCTACTTCTCTAGCAAGACCATATACTGATGCTGGATTTTTAGCCCCACCCTCAACCATATCAATCCATGTTCCTTTTAGCGCAATTTCAGCTGCTTCCTCACCTTTTTCACCTTTCATATAATAGTCTAATCTTTCATCTATTATTCTAGCTTCTCTTATAATTTGAAATAAATCTTTACTCATTTTTCCTAAAGTAGCCATATATTCAGAAACTTTTTGTTGTTGTACACCTTTTCTTTGTTCAATATTACCCCAATAACTAGATGCTTCACTAGCTCCAAAAACATCTTTTATTTTATACACCTCACCACTATCACCAGCCAATCCTAAACCAAAAGGCCCTTTTTGTTCAAATTGTCTAAGAATAAAATAATAGTATTTTTCAACACCCTCTTGTATAGAATCAACTTTTATTATATATTTACCTTTGCCACCATATTTACCACTAATAACTTTATTATCAATTAAGGGATTAGCCATTTATCACCACTTTTTATATAAAGTTTTATATAGGATAAATGTTTATAAATTTTTGGTTTTAAATGAAAAAAGTTTACTTAATAGCATTGATTGTTATTCTCTTAGATCAGGTAACAAAATACATTTTCAAAAACTATATTGATTACACTAAAAATTATGGAGCTGCTTTTGGGATTTTACAAAATCAACAATTACTTTTTATATTAATCTCATTAGTTGTTATTATTGTAATAGTTTCAATAAAAAAAGATATGTTTCCTTTGGGTTTTTTACTTGGAGGAACTATTGGAAACTTAATTGATAGATTATATTATGGTTATGTAATAGATTTTATTGATTTAAAAATATGGCCTGACTTTAATTTAGCAGATACATCAATTACAATAGGAATTTTTTTATTAATAATTTACTATATTAAAAATGATACAAATTCAAAAAAGCTTTAATTTCATCCATATAACTATTAGCCTCTTCATATAAAACATCTTCGTATTGTTCCATTCTTTTTCTAAACAATATTTTATCCCAAATTATTCTCATATTTTTTAAAAGATTATTTTTTTCCCATTCTCCTTTATAATCTTTAACTATATAAGCACTAATTCTTATTTCAATAGTTGCTTTATTAGTCTTAATCTTTATACCTTCTTGTTCAACTTCAACATCTACTAATCCTGTAATAAAAAAACCAGTTTCGATAACAAATCTTACATAAGCATCAAAATCTCTTTCAGAACTCCATAATATTTCTAATTGTTTACCTTTTTCACTTTGAACTTCTTTGTATTCATCTTCATGAAACTGATAACCATAAGCCTCGAACCATCTAAAAAGTGCTTTATACAACTCATCAAAATTAAAAACACCACCTTGTTTTATTTTTAATTTATCAAACAAAACATTTCTTTGCATTACTATAATATAACTAAATCTTAATTTATATAATTTTGGTTTTTAAAATTTAGAATAATCTGTTATTGATAGATAAATCATAAGCTTAGATCTTTAATATCATCATTTAAAACTAATTTATTATCTTTATATTTAGCAAATAATAACCCCATAGATTTCATATTTAAATCACTAAAATCAATGCTTTTTATATCATTACTAACAATATAAAACTCATTATTTTTTTTAATAAAAACATAATTATTTTTCAGCTCTAAATCTAGTTTATCTAACAAATCTTTAATTTCTTTTTTATTCAAAAATCTAATATTCATAAACTTATTAAAGTGATCTTAAATATATAGATATCGAAATATTTTTAAATGATCTAAAAAGTCGATAGTTAATATGGAAAAAAGCAAATCTATCCCAACACATATCGCCATTCAAATGGATGGAAATAGAAGATGGGGTAAAGAACATACAGGAAACGCTTATGATGGACACAGAGAAGGTGCTAAAACTCTAAAAAAAATTTGTGAACATTGTCAAAAAATTGGTGTTAAATTTTTAACAGTTTATGCTCTATCTATTGAAAATTTAGAAAATAGAAATAAAGAAGAACTAGATATCCATTTTGGATTACATAAAAAATATATTAAAAAATGGGTTTTAGATAGTGATGAATTTATAAAAAATAAAATAAGATTTATGGTATTAGGAAGAAAAGAACTTCTACCAAAAGATGAACAAGAAATAATTAGAGAAGCAGAAGAAAAAACAAAAAATTTCTCAGACTTTACCTTCAATGTTTGTTTGTGTTACAATGGAAGAGATGAAATAGTTGACGCTGTTAAAAAAATTATTAAAAAAGACTATAAACCTGAAGAAATAACAAGAGATGTTATTAAACAACATATTTATACCTCTGATATACCCCAACCAGATATGATGATCAAAACAGGTATGAATCCTGAAAAAAGAATTTCTGATTTTTTATTGTATGATATAGGGTATACAGAATTATTTTTTACACCCACCTATTGGCCAGATTTTACACCAGAAGAATTAGACAAACTCATAGATGAATTTAATGTTAGAGAAAGAAGATTTGGTAAATAATTAAGGTTTTGTTAAATAAAGTTTTTTACCTTCATACAAATTACCTTTTTCATCTATTCCTATATCATCTCTACCTTTTGATTTAAGAGAGAAATTATTCATTTTATTTATATTTACCCAATTTCCTAAAGCTTGACCTTCAAGACCGTATTGTTTTCCATAACCATTAAGAGTCATATTTTTTGGGATTATTATTTCTTGAACATCAGAAATATTATTAAGGGTATAATCTTTAAAATGAGTTATAACCTTTTTATCAACATTAACTATATAATCAATTCCTTTCTTGACTGGAGGAATATAATTATAACTAATTAAAGTAGCTAAAGTAACTACACTTAAAGCTCTCAAAGTTTTACTTTTTAATATATCTTTGATTTTTCTTCCTAATGTTTTATTTCCTTGAAAATCATTTAACCATCTTTTATTAGAATAATCTTGTGGTATCATCTTTTTAAAATTTCCTTTCTATTAGCATAAGTTATTAAATCAGGCCATTCCTTTAACATTATTTTTTCTATATTATTAATTTGTGATCTAATAGATTCAATTAATTCAGGTGATATTACTTTTGAACCATTCTCAAAATATTCTTTAAGAGGAATTATCCCTAAAAAGTATGGTCCAACTTTTGTTCCATATTTAATTTCTTTAATAGCATATAAATATGGATATATCTCTTTTAATTCTTCACTAGATAAACATTTTTCAAATTGACTTTCTAAATTTTTTTCTTTTTTTAATATTTCTTGTATAATAATTTTATGTGGCATTTGCCCTCCTTTTGTAACTATAGAGTAGATATAATTACTATTTATAAATGTTTTGTTTTTTATTATCTATCACAACGCAAGTTATATTAACCATAACCATTTTTAAATCTTATGGAAAAGGTTATCTTAAAATATGCTTTACAAAATGCTATAAAATATAATGGTAAAGCCAATCCAGGTTCTGTTATCGGAAAAGTTCTTTCTGAAATTCAAGTTACTGATAAAAATTCTTTAATCAAAAAAGTTAATGAAATTATTTCTCAAGTTAACAAATTAACAAAAGATCAACAAATTAATAAACTTTATGAAACAGCACCAGAATTATTACAAGAAAAAAAAGTAGAAGAACATGAATTACATGATATACCAAATATAAAAGATAAAATCGTTTTAAGATTAGCTCCATATCCATCAGGACCTTTACATATTGGTAATGCACGTACTTACATTTTAAATGATTATTACACAAAAAGATACAAAGGTAAATTACTTTTAGTTATAGATGATACAATAGGATCAGAAGAAAAAGATATTAGCAAAGATGCCTATTCATTAATCCCAGAAGGTTTACAATGGCTTGATATTCATTTTGATAAAAATATAATCTATAAATCAGATAGATTAGAAATTTATTATAAATATGCAGAAGATATAATTAAAAAAGATCTTGCTTATGTTTGTGAATGTTCTCAAGAAACTTTAAGAGAAAATAGATCAAAGGGCATTGCTTGTAATTGTAGATCTCGTTCTATTGAAGATAATCTTGAATTGTGGCAAAGAATGTTTAGTTCAAAAGAAGGAAAATATACTTTAAGAATTAAAACCGATATATCTCACCCAAACCCAGCTTTTAGAGATCGTGTTTTATTTAGAATTTCAAATCGTGAACATCCAAGAACCCACAAAAAATATAGAGTATGGCCTTTACTAGAATTTTCATGGGCAATTGATGATCATTTACTAAATATAACTCATGTTATCAGAGGAAAAGAATTAATGATGGAATCAGAAATGGAGAAATTTATTTGGGATATTTTTGGATGGGAACATCTAACTTTGATTCATACAGGTTTATTACAATTAGAAGGTGTTAAACTTAGTAAGTCAAAATCTAAAAAAGAAGTTTTATCAGGAAAATATTTTGGATGGGATGATCCTAGAACATGGTCCCTTCAGTCTTTGAAAAGACGTGGAATTTTACCAGAAGCTATAAAAAAATTCTGTTTAAGTTTTGGATTAAATCAAAATGAAGTTACAGTGCCAATAGAAAATTTATATCATGAAAATAA
>JAZDLF010000009.1:0-4074 GCA_043802295.1 Candidatus Woesearchaeota archaeon
ACTTATATAATATATAATAATAAATCGACGATAAATTATTTTTAATTTTTAAGTTAAAACTTAATTTACTATTTAATAATAATTCTATCTAAAAACAAATTTCACTTGTTTATAAGAAAACAAGTCAAAATAAGCTCCACTCGAACTTATGGTGTCAGGGTATCATGTATTAATATTAAAAACCTTTATATAATTATTAATTAAATAATATAAATACTATGGGTAAATGGGCTAAATCTATATTTGGTAAGGAAAGGTTTGGAGATATTGGAATAGTTTTAGCTGGAACAAGCACACCAGAATTTGAAAAAACAATTCTTAGACTTTTTGATAAAGTTGTTTCAAGTAAAGATAATGTATATCATACACATTTAGTAAAGAAAGATGGTATAGAATATCCTATTGTTTTTAATATATATTGAGCTCCTGCAATGGTTGATATTCTTACAGAAATGCATGATGGTGGTTGTCGCACAGTAATATTTGTGGGTTATGCATATGGTGGTTTTAAAAAAAATTTAGAAATTGGAAATATCATTATTCCAATTAAATCTTATCATTTTGAAGGTATTTATCACTATATTGAACCAGACAGAAAAATATCAACCCCTAATGAAGAATTAATGAAAAAATTAGAACAATTATTTAAAAATAATTACATAGAATATATTAATGGAATTAATATATCTGTTCCAGCAGTCACTTTTCAAATTACCTCATGCAAATGAAGAATATAGAAAAATACAACCAGATACTTGTGAAATGGAACTTGCTGCATGTTACTCAAGAGCAAAAGATATTGGAATGCGTGCAGTTGGTGTTTTGGTTATTAGTGATAATAGATCAACAAGTATTGGAGATGAATCCAAAAAAGAATTACGCCGTTCTGCTAAAACAAAAGTTCTTAAAACAATCATAAAAAATATTCAATATTTTAAATTACCTTATTTGGAAATTAAAAAAGAGTTTAACATTGATGAACATTTAGCTTATATTATTGAAGATACTAATAATGAAGTAAATATATATAAAAAATAGATAATTACATATAATAATTTAAATAATTTGCATCTGCGATCTGAATCTTATGAATTTTCCCATTATAACTTAATTTTTCACTAACTAAATTACATGGGTTATTTATTATAGACTTAGATATTTCAAATACAGCTGCAAGGCGTTTCTCTAAAGTTATAGGCCATTTATACTCTTTTTCAATCTTAAAAAATTTAGGATTATTGATAGTAATTAACCAAATATATTTTGGTTTGGATAATATAGTCTCTTCAGCTGAAAATATATCATCTACAACCCCAACATCCAAAGGGTCTATTTCCCACATAATCTCTTCAATATTCTCCAACTCATTTACTAACCAACTCAATCTTTCTTCTCTATGAGATTTTATTTTTATTAACTTTTGTATTTCAAGCTTTTTTAAAAATGAATCAAGACTTTCTTTTAATTTATCATCTTCAGTAGCTAAATTTATTTGCAGATTCTTTATCATAATAACAAATACATTATTAATATTTATTAGAATTATCAATCCTTAAAATATACATTATAAAATAAAAAACAAAACTTTAAATATTTAAAATTAATAAAAATATTATGATTATACCAACAAAAATATTTTTTACAAAAGGCGTTGGCATTCATAAAGATAAACTAGCTTCTTTTGAAGCTGCTTTAAGAGATGCTGGTATTGCAAAATATAATTTAGTTTATGTTTCAAGTATATTACCACCAAATTGCAAAATAATATCAAAAGAAAAAGGAGTTAAATTATTAAAACCAGGACAAATATTATTTTGTGTTTTAGCAAGAAGCGAAACTAATGAACTAAATAGATTAATATCATCTGCAATTGGAGTAGCTACCCCTAAAAACAATAACCATTATGGTTATTTATCAGAACATCATTCTTTTGGTGAAATTGCTAAAAAAGCCGGTGAATACGCAGAAGATTTAGCAGCAACAATGTTAGCAACAATTCTTGGAATTAAATTTGATCCAGATCAAGCATGGGATGAAAGAAAACAAATTTACAAAGCATCAGGTAATATATTTAAAACAACAAATTTTTGTCAATCTGCTCGCGGAAATAAAAATGGATTATGGACAACAACAGTTTCAGCAGCAGTTTTAGTAGAATAATTAAAATATAGATTATAAACCAGAAAGCTTTATAAACAAGTATGTCATTTAAAAAAATAAATAAAGGAGGAAATTTATAATGTCAGACGCTGAAAAAAAATACTCTCGATTCTTACTTGGAAAAACAGTTGTTACAAAATCAGGAAAAAGATTTGGCGAAGTAGGAGCTTTAACATTTGAAACAAGAACTGGCGAATTAATGCAAATAGTTCTTAAAAATCCAACATCATATACTCAAAATTTAGAGCTTGAACGAGATCCTCAAGGTAATATGATGATACCATACTCAACAGTCATAGCAATAGGTGATTTTGTGGTTGTTGCAGAAGAAGATATAATCTAAACTTAAGTCTTTAAATCCAAAAAGCTTTTTAATGTATTTCTCTATAAATATATAAGCATGTTACAGTTCAAAACAACTAAAGATATAAAAATCTCAAATAGAGTTGTAGACCAAATAATTGGCCAAGATGAAGCAGTTAATATTATCAAAAAAGCATCTAAACAAAGACGTCATGTTTTTCTAATAGGTGAACCTGGTACTGGTAAATCAATGTTAGGCCAAGGTCTTGCTGAATTATTACCTAATGAAAAGCTAGTTGATATTATTTCTTTACCAAATCCATCTGATGAAAATATGCCTTTAATAAAATCCTTACCAAGGGGAAAAGCCCAATCCTTATTTTTAGAAGCAAAACTTAGATCAATGACATCTCTAAAAAATCAAAATATTATATTCTTTATACTAGTTTTAATATCAATGATAACTCCATGGTGGGTCAGAAAAGAATATGGTGACATCATGGCAGCAGCTTCATTAATAGGATCAATGATATTCCTAGGATTATTTATTTTATTTTTAAATTTAAATAGAAGAGTTAAAGTTCAAAATCAGCTACCAAAAATACTAGTTGATAATTCTAACAATAAAAGAGCTCCATTTATAGAAGCAACAGGTGCTCATGCAGGTGCATTACTTGGAGATGTTTTACACGATCCTTTTCAAAGTGGAGGTTTAGGAACACCAGCTTACGAAAGAGTTGTTCCTGGTATGATTCATCGTGCAAATGGAGGAGTTTTGTTTATAGATGAAATTTCATTATTACAACCAAATACTCAACAAGAATTATTAACAGCTTTACAAGAGAAAAAATATCCTATAACAGGACAAAGTGAAAGATCAGCAGGAGCAATGGTCCGAACAGAACCCGTTCCTTGTGATTTTGTTTTAATTGCAGCTGGTAATTATGAAACAATAAAAAACATGCATCCAGCTTTAAGATCAAGAATTAGAGGTTATGGTTATGAAATTCAAATGAATACAATGATGGATGATACTCCTGAAAATAAAGATAAAATTGCTATTTTTGTTGCTCAAGAAGTTATTAGAGATAAAAAAATACCTCATTTTACTCGTGAAGCAGTTGAATTTATAATAGATGAAGCAAAAAGAAGAGCTGGTCGTGCTGGAAAATTAACCTTAAAATTACGAGAACTTGGCGGTTTAGTTAGAGCAGCAGGTGATTTAGCTCTAGAAGAAAAAGCAAAATTTGTAGAAAAATCTCATTTAATCAAAGCAAAAATATTAGCAAGAACTTTAGAACAGCAAATTGTTGATAAATATATTGATGAAAAGAAAAGATATAATATAATAATAACAGAAGGTAATCTAGTTGGCCGCGTTAATGGTTTAGCTGTAATTGGTTCAGAATCTTCCTATTCTGGAATTGTTTTACCTATTGAATCAGAAGTAACTTATGGAGGTAAAAAAACAGAATTTATAGCAACTGGAAAACTAGGAGAAATAGCAAAAGAAGCTATTAAAAATGTTTCAGCTATTATCTTAAAATATTTTGGTGAAGATATTAAAGAAAAATATGATATTTATATTCAGTTTATACAAACTCATGAAGG
>JAZDLF010000010.1:0-5726 GCA_043802295.1 Candidatus Woesearchaeota archaeon
ATATTAATTTGTTCTAATGGTAATTGTTGTGTTAATGATTTGATTATTTCTTCTTCAACATTACTTATTTTTTCAAATATTTTATGTTTTATTTTACCTTTAACAAGTTTCTCTGTTAGTGGAATTTCTGGTTTTAGGGTAGTTTTTAGATAGAGCTTTCTAGGACAATATAGAAATTCACATAAAGAAGTTATAGTAATCATTAAAGCATATAAGGCTTTATGATTTAAAAATATTGCATGAAAAAATCACTTCTAATTAGAAGTAATTGGGTTATCTTCTTTGCTCATCATATCTTTTATTTCTTCTTGAATATTAGTTGCTGTTATTGTGGCATTTGTAATCTCTTTTTCCATTTCAGAAATAGTTGATTTTATTTTTTGCAATTCTTCATTAATAATATTTTTAGATTCTTCTATTGTTTTTTTTGCAACAACATTTGATCCTACTTTCATTAATATTTCTTTATTATCTTTAAGTTGAGTTTTAATAAAAACTCCTGCCCCTAATGGTGTTAAAATATCTGAATCAGGTTTAACTTTAGAAACTTCTTCCAAATCCTCATTTAAATTTTGTAACTCAAATAATTGTTGATCTAGAATAGAAAGTTGTTGTTGAATTTGTTTTATAGTTTGATCTAATATTTGTAATTCAATATACTTTTCTTGTAATTCTTTTTTCATTTACTTTTAGGTTTTTTAGTTTTAACCTTTCTAACTTTTTTTTCTATTTTAATGTTTAATTTTTCAAATTCTTTTTTGACTTCATCAGTAGAAGCATTCTTTTTTATTTTTATAACTTGAGGTAAAGGTTCTAAGTGAGATATATTGCATTTTTTTCTTTTTACTTGCCCATCTATTAAAACAAAATTTTTATCTATTATATCAACAATTATAACTTTTAAACCAGCTTCACGACCAGCTGTTTTTACACATAATCTACCAACTTCAAACATTTTCACTCCTTATTTTTTGTTTTATAAGTTCTTTTGTGCAATATGAACATAATACTCCTCCATAACATCTTTGTGGTCTTTTTTTAGTTTTTGCAAGATTTTTCATTTTATATGGCAATTCGCGAGGAATACCCTGTAAAACTTTACCACATGATGCACAATGTGATTTTTTTGGTTTTCTTCTTTCATAAACTAATTTAGTTTGGCCACCAGGTACTCTTTTATGAATTCTTCTGAAAGTTCTTGATCTAAATCTTGGTGCTGGCATTTTTTACTCCTAATATATATTAAATATTTTCCTTAAAACTATACTAATTATAATTGATGATATTATATAAGTTCCTAACCATCCTAAGCCAGTGCCTAGTAATGGTATATTAGTACTCCATATTATAACATCAGGTTTATTTAAAAAGAATGTTCTTAGCCAACCAAATATAATTATAATTGGTAAAAATGTGAATAAAGTTGGTTTCATTGTATGTTTTAAATATTGCATATTCAATTCCATTGATTTTTTTTGGATTTCCATCATTTTTTCTGGCTCTGATTTAAGTTCACGCATTTGCTTTTGATAATTTTTAAGTTGTTCTTTCATATTTTTTAACATTTCTTGATCTGTAAAAACTTTATAAACAAATGTAACTAAAGATGTTAAGATAAATGATATTATTATAACACCAATAACATTTCCAAATTTAAAAGCCCATCCTAATATTATATTTAAAAATGAATCAAACATTATTCACCACCCATCATTTTTCTTAAGCCTGGATACATATCCATCATATGTTGTTGTGCAATATCTTCGTATAATCTATAAACAATCATAACTGTTAATAGTAAACCAGTACCATGAGTTAATGATCCAAGTAAATCAGCAAATGCTGCTAATAATCCAACAGCTGCACCACCCATTATAGTTAATGGTAAAATATATCTACCCAATAAAGATTCTACTACACGTTCGTCTCTTCTAAAACCAGGTATTTGCAAACCAGATGCCATTATTTGTTTGGCTTGTGATGCTGCATCCATACCAGCTGTTTGCATCCAAAATAATGAAAATATTACAGCACCACCAACCATAATTATAATGTAAACTAATGAATGTGATAATAAACTTAAAAAAGCAGGCCATGAATTAATAATACCATCAATTATTCTTTCTGGAATATTTGGAGAATATAACCATAATACTAATCCTGAATCAGGAGAACTACCTGTAAATGTTCCTAAAAATGGATGACCCCAATTCTGTAATAAACGAGCCCATAATTGCATATTAGCCATTAAAGCTGATGTTAAAATAACAGGTATATTAGATGTATAAAAAAATCTTAAGGGCCATCTTATGCCATGACCTCTGATGCGACCAAAACTTAAAGGAATCTCTACTTTCATTGCTTGTGTGTAAACTGCAATTACAAAAATAATAATTGTAGCTGCAATAGTTGCAAATGCTTTAGCTGCTGAATTTAAAGATCCTTTCATTAAAGATTGAATTAAAACCCATACTTTACCAACTGGTGCTTCACTAGTACCAAATGCAAAACCTCCAGATTGTGTTAGAGGTGAGAAAGCTCTTATTACAAGTTCTGATGCAACACCAGCTGCGATGAATAATGAAACTCCTGAGCCAAATCCCCATTTACTTATAACTTCATCCATGAAAAGTATTAAAATTCCACCAATAACTAATTGAGCAATTATAATTAATTGTATTATTCTAAATTCTGTTGGAGGTAAACTTGTTGATGGTGATAAACCTCCCATTAATACATAAATCAATGCTTCAAAAATTATAAAGAATATAACTAATAATTTTTGTAAACCTTGGAAAAACATTCTTCCTTCATGTGTTGTTGTATCTAATTTTAATAAACCAGATCCTGTTAGTAATTGTAAAACAATAGATGCTGTAACAATTGGACCAATACCTAAAGATATTATAGAACCAAATTTAGCAGCTAATATTATTGATAAAAATTCAAATTGTGACAATGCATTTTCACTAAGACCATATAATGGAATTACACCTAAAACAAAAAATGCTAGTAAAACTATTAAAGTCCATTTTAGTTTTGTTTTAAATGGAAGTCTTTTTTCTGTAGGACCTCTTACTTCAGGTAAAGACATTAAGATATCTTTAGCAAATGACATTTTATTGAATTATAACTTGACCTCCAGCTTTCTCTATTTTTTCTTTAGCGTTTTTTGAGCATTTTTTGACAATAATTTTAATTTTTTTATTGATAATACCTTTACTTAATAATTTAGTATAACCCATTTCATTTAGATTTATTTCATCTTTATTAGGCAAATCTTTGATATTGATTGTTTTATCAATTTGTTTTATCTTTTGAGGTATTCTAAAACCATGTTTACCAAAATAATTATTTACACTACCATATTTTTTGATAATCCAAGATTTCATTTGATCGGCTCTTTTACCAGTACCAGCCATACCACGGCCCCCTCTATTACCAGCTCCACGATGTTTTTTCATAGCACCCCAACCGTGAGTTTTAGAACCACGTTGTCTACTCAATTTTTTTCTTTTATGAACGACCATATTATAACATCCTTTGGATTATATTATTGATCTTATCTTTTCTATAACCCAAAACTCCACCTTGACTAAATTGAACTTTTATACCCTTATCTTCAAAACCTTGTCTTGGTGGTGTTAATTTAAAAAAAAGTTTTAATCCAGGTATATCTTTTAATTCTTTTTTAAAATTTATAAATTCTTTAGCAAATTGATCAATATTTATTTTTAATTTTTGTTGTAGGTATTCATTTGTTAATTGTTTATTTCCTGGTAATCTTCCACGTTTTTCTAATAATAACTTAAAAGTTTGTTCATCAATTTCACCCCAAGTTGAACAATCTTTTATTTTTGTTAACATCCCCACATAAGATTGAGTATTTGGAACAACAACACAACTGTTTTTTTTGTATAGTCTTAATAGCAAAAAAGTGTCTTTAACTGTTTTTTTAAGGCCTGCTTTACCTTTAATTCTAATAATAGCTATTCTTTTTTGTTCCATTTTATTCTATTTTACCCTCAACAATTCCAAGTTTTTTATTAAATTCTTGTTTTACTTTAATAGAAGTTGATTGTTTTAACGCATTAAAGCATGCCATAATAAAATTTATTTTAGTTCTTGTTTGACCTCTACTTTTTGAGTAAATATCTTTTATACCTGCTAGTTCTATAATTTTTTTAATTTCTTTTTCTGTTGAAATACCTGAACCTTTTGGAGCAGGAATTAATTTTATTTCTATAGAACCTGTTTTACCTATTAATTTAAAGGGTATACTATGGGGTTGAGCACAATTACACTCCCAAGATCCACAACCACGTCTTATTTTTATTAAATTTAATTTAGCTTGTCTTATTGCTTTTTCTCTTGCTGGAACTGTTTCTTTAGATTTACCATATCCAATACCAATATAACCATTTTTATTACCAACAACTGCTAATGTTCCGAATTTTGGTTTATTACCTTCTTTTGTTTTTTTCTGAGTTTGTCTCCAAATACTTCTTTTTCCTCCTCCAAATTTACCTTTGCTTTGACCAATTGCTAATAAATCTGATTGTAAATCTTGAACTAATACATCAACTATTTCTGGCTCTAGTATTTTCAGACCTTTGTCTAATATTTCATCTATATTCTTAATATCTCCAGATTTTACTTTTTTACCTAAATCTGTTTTTGGTTGCCATGATTCTTTATCAAATCCTTTTGTTTTTATTACACCTATTGGTGCTTCTATAGGTAATTCTTTTATTTCTGTATCTGTTATTGATTCAGGAGGTAATTGTATTTTTTCTTCTACTTCAAGTACTTCTTCTATAACTTCTTGCTTTGATTCTTCATTTTCTGGTAACTTTTTCTTTTTCAACATGTTTTGCCTCTAATATTTTTGATTTTATATCTTCTAGTGGTATTTTATTTTTTAAATGTGAACCTTTAATACGTGAGTCATCTGGAAATATGTCTTCTGAATGTGGGATTTTTAAACCTGCATCTACCGCTCCTTTTAGAACAGAATATAATATTGACCCTTTTGAAGAAGTATAAAGACTAATATCTAAAATAGCTGAGTTGATTCCTTGTTTTTTTGCTTTTGTACCAATTAATAATCCTAATAAATATGCTGTGGTTATATTTCTTTTTGGATAACTATAATTATAATCTCTTTTTAATTCTGATGTATGTGCTGAAACTAAAACTTTATCACCTTTAGAGTTGTATTCTATTATTTGAGCGGAAATATTTTTTAAACTTTTACGAATAACTAAACGTACTTTGTTGGATAGTACTAATTTTAAACGTTGTTTATAATCAGTTTTTCCTTCTGTTTTTCTTCTATAAGATAAAATTGTTTTTCTTTTCATTGTTTGTTTAGTAAATTATGCTCATCAATATATAGCTTGATGTGTCTCTCACTTCTAAAGAAACCTCCTTTAGATTTTCTATATAATAATCTATAATTAGATGGTGAAATTAATTTTTTATCATGTAAATATTTTAAATAACTTCTTTGAGCACGTATTTTATTTATCCAAGCATTTTTTCTTGATAAACGTGCTGTTTTTTTACCTTTTCTTGAACCATGCCCTTTCCTACGACCTTTTCTTTTTTGTAATCTTATTTTTTTAGATCTAAAACTGGATATTCCATGTTTTGGTTTTGCTCTAATAATGTTTGAATTAATTAGACCTCTTATGTCTGATTTTGTGATTGCTTCTTTTATTTCA
>JAZDLF010000011.1:0-4184 GCA_043802295.1 Candidatus Woesearchaeota archaeon
TTAAATCTGAGCTATCAACAAAACCACTTAAAATATTTTTATTACATAATTTCCATAAACTTAAATCAATTTCTTCATTACCATTATTATAAATTTCTATCCATTCATTATAATTTTCATCATCAGAAGGATTGTACATAACTTCATTAATTATTAAATTAGCATAAGCTGAATTAATACAAATCAAAAATACAGCAAGTAATAGGATTTTTTCCATTTAATATATCCTATCACCTCTAAAGTACCCATAAACAATCCCTTTATAATATTTGCTATTTTAATACTTTAATCTATATTACAAAATACACAAATTATTAATAAGATATATTTTTAATAAATAGAGAGGTGAAATCAATGTTATCACAAATGCCAATAAATCTTGATAAAGTTAAAAGAGAAGATGTAGACAAAGAAATCCTAAGACTAGGAATGATTGCTGAGTTAGATGCTGTAAGTCTTTATGAACAATTAGCAGCAAAAACTAAGAATAAAAATATAATAAAAATTCTTTTGGACATAGCAAAAGAAGAGAAAACACATATTGGTGAATTTCAAGCATTATTATTAAAAATAGATAATGAACAAGTAGAAGAATTAGAAAAAGGTAAGAAAGAAGTTGAAGAAAAAACAGAATAATTATTTCCACAAACCAATTATCTTTTCACCACATTTACTACATTTATTATTTTTAATATTAATTTTATTGACCAAAAAAGAAGATCTTTCTATTATTAAATCTCCACAATTTGGACAGTATGTATTTTCATGATTGCTTGCAATATTACCAACATAAACATACTTCAACCCTATATTTTTAGCAATTCTATAAGCATTTTCTAAAGACTCAGTACTAGTTATTTGAAAGCCATTTGCTTTATACATTGGAAAAAATCTAGAAAAATGTAATGGAACATTTTCATCTAAATTTTCTTTAATCCATAAACACAATTCTCTTATGTGTTTATTGGTATCATTTAATTTTGGTATTAATAAATTAGTTATCTCCAACAAAATTTTTTTCTTATACAATATTTTTAAAGAATTTAATACAGGCTCTAATCTACCCCCACATATTTTTTCATAAAATTTGCTATCAAAGGCCTTTAGATCAATATTAGCAGCATCTATATAGTTGCATAATTCCAATAGTGGTTTTTTATTAATAAAACCATTACTAATCATAATATTTTTTATTCTTTTTTTCTTTGCTAGTCTAGCTGTATCCATCATATATTCATAAAAAACAGTTGGTTCTGTATATGTATAAGAAATAGATTTACATTTATATTTTATAGCTTGCTCAACAACTTTTTTTGGTGGTAAATCTATATTAGTTATCTTATCAAAATTTGCTTGTGAAATTTCATAATTTTGGCAATTTAAACAATGAAAATTACAACCAACAGTTCCAATAGAAAAACTTTTACTTCCAGGCAAAAAATGATACAATGGTTTTTTCTCAATAGGATCTATATTAGCACTAATAGGTTTTCCATAAACTAAAGAATATAATTTTCCTGAAATATTTTTTCTAACACCACAATTACCCACTTCATTTTCTTTAATAACACAAAATTTTGGGCACAGTTCACACTGTAAAATTCCTTTATTTATCTTTTTGTAGAATAAAGCTTCTTTTTCCATTTCATTTTATTAATTCATCAAAACTTAAACCTTTTTTTCTAGCTAATTCCAAAGACATAATAAAACTTTTTTCACTTTTCTTAAAATCTTCGTGTTTTAAAAAATACCAACCTTTATTATCAAATCTTATTCCTAACCAAGGCTCTGCTCCAAATCTTCTAGCAAATTCTCTTAATTCTTTAACTTGTTCTTTTGTGATATATTTTTTATCATTTTTTAAAGATTTACATTCAATAGCCAATACTCTTGAACCATTTCCAACTAATAAATCAGGAGCAGGAATAGTAGCACTTCCAGATCCTGCAACACGAATAGGTTGCCAATTATTATTATAAAACATATGAAACAATTCTCTCTCAGCTCTTGCACCTTTAGCTTTTGACATTTTTAACCTTCATTATAAATATTTAACATTATATATTTTTAACCTTTATTAATTTTTAGCTATTTTCCACATTTGCTCAAAGAAATTTCTGTAATTATTTACTAATGTTTTAGATTTTATCATTATCCCAATAGGCTTTTCTATCCAATTTATAATCAATAAATAATCATTAATAATTGTTGATGGAGAAGGAAATGGTATTTCTAAAAACTTTAGTTTAATAGGTTCTTGTCCTTTATATTCTTCTAATAATTGTTTTCTAAATTTTATATTTGCTAAACCTCTTATTTTTATTTTCTTATGAATTATTGGTATATTTACTTCTTTATAAAAATCAAGGATTTCTCTAGTTTGTTCTAGATGTGCAAAAAATAAATATTCTTTTATCTGTCCACAATTAGCAAATGCTATTTTGAACATAGATTTTAAACCTTTAATTCCTATAAATAATTCAGCATCTAATTTTTCTTTTGCTAGTTTTTGTTTTGCTAAAAGCTCTGGTAAAATTTCTTGATATTTTCTTTTTTTATCTTCAATATAATCTAATATTAAATTAGGATCAATAATATTATAATGTTTTATTTCACCTTCTTTGATAAAAGAAACAAAACCCTTTTCTATTAATTTATTTAAACAATTATGAACTACTGAAGATTGTAAATTAGATTTTTCAATTATAGAACCAACTTTAGAAGGACCAAGTTCTAATAGTGTTAAGTATACAATAGCCTCTCCTCTTGTAAAACCTATGTCTTCTAATATTTCTAGATTCATATTAAATATAAATAACAAATAATATTTAAGTCTTTCTGTTTAACTCTCCTTTATTGGAGAGTTTATATTTATATGCTATATTATATCTACTAACTAGTAACAATCATTAAGATTGTGATACTCAAAAAAGAGGCTTTCCGCTAGCCTTTAAGGTGGAGGAGAAAAAATGGATAAAGATTTAGATTATCTAATCAAAAGTACTATAGGTTGGTTTAAGATGTATGATCATGTTATAGCAAATGAAAATGAAGATATAAATTATAGAGTTGATTCATTATTTTATGAAGTTGGACATTTTCTTAATAGTGGTACAGCTATAGGTAGAAGAGGTATAAAAATACTTGAAAAATTAATACCACAAACAGATCCTAAACATAGAGAAAATTATGAAAAAATGTTAAGTGAATACAAATTAAAAATAGGTATTAAAGAAGGTGATCAAAATGGAAAATAAAAAAATAATGGATTTAGCACGTGATGTTATGCTAAATAACCCTAAAAGTGAAGATTTTGAACCACTTGCAAATCTTATAGGTATGTATAATGATATCTTAGACCTTCCAATGGAAGATAAAATATATGCATTAAGAGCAATTGCACTCCATTCAGGTTTAAATTCCTATGCAGAAAAAGCTTTGGATGATATTGAAAAACAAGTACCTAAAATATTGGAGCAAAATATAGGGGTGAGTATTGATTCACTTGCAGCAACTTACCTAGCAGGCGAAATAAAATACTGCAGAAACAAAACTGTAAGAATAAAAGCAACAAAACTATTAGAAGATTTAATACCTCTTATATCTAACTGGAAATACCAAATACATGCTGAAAATATGCTTGAGGAATATAAAAGTAATGATTAAAAAATCTTCAAAATAATATTTTTTTCTTTTTTATTTTTTTATAAATCTCTAGCCTTTACAGTTTTTCTACCATTAGCTTCTGCTCTTGCAACAGCATCTTTAACTAGAGATTCAACTTTAGCACTTAATGTAGCTGCAAAATCTCCAGATACATTAAAACCACCAGTAATATCTTTTAATTTAGACCTAACAATTAACAAATCTGACATAATAACACCTCCATTTATTTTTTAATATTAAAAATATATAAACTTTATCTATAATTCTTCCTTCTTTTTCTTATTTTTCCTTTTATTTTACCAATAATTATTAAACTTCCAGTACCTACAATTGGAATTGATGCTTGAATAACTGCATTACATATCTCACACATTTTACACCTCTAACTGATCTAATAATCTTATCACTCTAGATTTACCTATTTCTAATATAAAAGATGCTAATCTAGGACCTTTTTCTTTGCCTATTAAAACTAAATAAGCAGCTTTAAAAAAATCTTTTGGATTTATATTTAATTC
>JAZDLF010000012.1:0-9968 GCA_043802295.1 Candidatus Woesearchaeota archaeon
ATATATTTGCTCATAGTTTTAGTTATAAAAATTTAATGATGAAATTTGTAAAAAAAATAGTTTTAATAATATTTATTTTTTCTGCATTTAGTTTAACTACTTGTTCAAAAAGAAATTTTTTATCTAAAAAAGAAAAAGGAATAGTTCATTTTACTGGAGACACAGGATTGGGTGCTTGCGGGTATATGATAGAATTAGAATTTGTTTCTAGTTGGGTAAGACCAGTTAATTTAGATGATAAATATAAAAAAGAGGATACAAAAATAAGAATTCTATATACAACGCTTACTCAGTATTCTGGTAGTAGTAATAGTTGTGGTATGGAAATTTATATAACATCTATAAAAGATGGATGGTAATTTGTTGAAATTATAGATGTTAATTCATAGAGTGTAAGTTCAATTAGTAAATGCAACTTTTTATAAATTGCGATTAAGAAAAAGTTAAATATTTTTTCAGAAAAGAAACAGAGAAAATATCTCCGTTTTCTTTTCTTGAATGGGATAATGTTCCGATATTTGCCTCCTAAATCGCCAAAAATAAGTTGCGTATGGGACACCTAACCAAAGAACAAAGGTATGAAATTAAAGCATATCTAAAATGCAATAAGAAGAAAAGTTTTATTGCAGAATCTCTTAATGTAGATAAAAGCACTATATACAGAGAGATAAAAAGGAATTCAACCAAAACAGGAAAATATAATCCTGAGTTTGCTCATGAGTTATCAGAAGAAAGAAAAGAAAGATTACAACTACCTAGAAAATTTACAAACTCTATAAAAAAACTTGTTGTTAAGTATATATCAGAAGAACAATGGTCTCCAGAACAAATAACAGGCTATTGTAAAGCAAATAATATTACAATGGTAAGTTATGAGCGTATTTATCAATATATTAGAGAAGATAAATTTAACGGAGGTAATTTATATAAAAACATGCGTCATAAGCTAAAGCATAGAAAACGACCTGTAGGAGAAGATAGAATACATGTTAAAAATAGAGTTTCTATTGATGAACGACCAAAAATAGTTGATTTAAAAGAGAGGTTTGGAGATTGGGAACTAGATCTAATTGTAGGTCCAAATAATAAAGGAGCTATTTTAACTATAACAGAAAGAACCACTAATTTCTTTATGATGAAAAAGCTACCTTATGGTAAAAATTCTAAAGAATTATCAAAAATATTAATTGAAATGTTACTACCATATAAAAGAAATATCTATACAATAACAACAGATAATGGGACTGAGTTTGCAGATCATGAAATAATAGCAAAAAAACTAGATGCAGATATATTTTTCACACACCCATATTCTTCTTGGGAGAAAGGACTAATTGAATATACAAACAAATTAATAAGACAATATATAACAAAAAACACAAACATTAATACTCTTGATAACGAGTATATAAAAGAAATACAGATAAAAATAAATAAACGACCAAGGAAAAATTTAGGATATAGAAATCCTAAAGAAATTTTTTATAATTTAGCTTCATAATATTTTGTTGCATTTGGTACTTGAATCTACCGTATGCTTCTAATTTCAGTATAGGTGTTAATATATTTTTTGAACTCAATAAGAAATTAGCCACTCTTTTAAATAAATATGATGACTATAATGTTAATATTGAAGAAACTCATCACACACAAAAATTAGATGCTCCGAGTGGAACTGCAATTACTTTGGCAAATGATATTATAGAACAACTTGATAGAAAATCAAAATGGATAAATTCGCCAACAAAAATAAAAGAAGAACTTGAAATTAAATCTGTTCGTACTGAGAATGTAATAGGCACACATATTATTAATTACGATTCTGATATAGATTCTATTGAGATAAAACATAATGCCAAAAACCGTAAAGGGCTTGCTTTTGGTGCAATTATAGCAGCTGAATGGATTATTGGCAAAAAAGGCGTTTTTGAAATGAAAGATTTATTGTCATTATGAGGAGTAAAGCAACGAAGCAATCTAATTATAAGTGCATTATACTAAAAGATTGCTTCACTACGTTCGCAATGACAAGATTATAGATAAGCACGAATTAACACGAAAAAATAATTATAAAAAAACAAAAACATTATGAGTACATTTTTAATAATTAGTATCTTTTTTGCAATTCTATGTATTATAGGATTATGGAAAATATTTGAAAAAGCAAATGAAAAAGGTTGGAAGATTTTAATTCCAGGATATAATTTATATATATGGCTTAAGATAATAAAAAAACCTTTATGGTGGTTTATACTACTAATAATACCTTTTATAAATGTTTTTATGGTTATGTTAATGATTGTTGAAACATTAAAGTGTTATGAAAAATACGGATTAGGTCAACAAGCCCTTGGAGTCATATTTCCTTTTATATACCTACCATATCTTGGATTTTCAAAAGAAGAAAAATATATCCATCCTGACGATAGACCTGAAATAAAAAAAACAATAGCAAGAGAATGGACAGATGCAATTATTTTTGCTGTTATTGCAGCTACTATAATACGCACCTTTCTTATTGAAGCTTATACAATACCAACATCTTCAATGGAAAAATCACTTCTTGTAGGCGACTTCTTATTTGTAAGTAAAATTGCTTATGGTCCTAGAACGCCAAACACTCCTATTGCATTTCCTTTTGCTCATCACACACTTCCTTTAACTAAATATACAAAATCTTATGTAGAGTGGTTAAAATTAGATTATTTCCGTTTCCCTGGATATGAAAAAATTAAAAATAATGACGCTGTTGTTTTTAATTATCCTGATGGAGATACTGTAGCTCTTTATAAACAAAATCAAAGTTATTATCAATTATGCAGAGATTATGGAAGAAAAAATGTTTGGGCTAAAAGTTTTATAAATCCTTACACCCGACAAAGAGATGCTTGTGGTCCAATAGTTGCACGACCTGTTGATAAAAGAGAAAATTACATAAAACGCTGTGTAGCAATATCGGGAGATACCCTTCAAGTTAAAGACCAAGTAGTTTATATTAACGGAAAGAATTCAGACAAAGGTGTAGGAATAAGACAATTTGAATATATTGTTACTACAAATGGAACAAGTATAAACCCTCGAAATATAGATAAATTAGATATAACAGAAATTATTAGACCAATAAATAATTATCAAAGTATAATTACTTTAACAGATGAATCAGTAGAAAAAATAAAAAAATATGCTAATGTTATAAGTGTAGAAAGATTTACAGAATCTAATACTAATTTACCAGAATATCTATTACAAGAGTGCAAAAGAGAAACATTCCCTTATGACGAAAACTTTAATTGGACAAGAGATAATTATGGACCAATTGTTATTCCAAAAGCAAATACAACTATTAGTATAAACACTAAAAACATTGCATTATATGAAAAGATAATAGTAAATTATGAACTTAATGACCTAAAAATCATAGATGGCAAAATATATATTAATGATAAAGAAACAAATACTTATACTTTTAAAATGGATTATTATTGGATGATGGGTGATAATCGTCACCATTCCGCAGACTCACGATACTGGGGCTTTGTTCCTCACGACCATATAGTAGGAAAAGCTGTTTTTGTATGGCTATCGCTTGATAAAAACAAATCATTCGTTGATAAAATAAGATGGAATAAGATATTTAGATTAATTAAGTAGGAGTTTTGTGGTTTGAATAAAAAAACTTGACAAACTATAAAAAAAATTAGGTTCTATGTTAAATATAGTTGGTAACTCATTCCCGTCTTTCAGTCAGTAGACGAACAGGTTGCTGGAATGACAACCATTAATATTTATCACCTAAAACAACATAGAGCCATTTTTATTGACTTTAATTCATTTTAAAGAGCAAGAAATCAGTGAGTATAACGAAAAAAGGCTTCCCCATTTAAGAGAAAGCCTTTTTATAAATATAAATACTTACATTTATTTTACAAACTTCATTATCTTACTTCTGCCATCAGAAAATTGTACTTTTGTATAATAAACTCCATGTGAAAGACCTTGTACATCAAATTTAATAAGATTTTTTCCTACAGATTCACGATAGATTCTATTTTGTATTAATCCTCCTACTATATTGTAAATCGTAATACTAAATTCTTCTGACCTGTCAAGTGTTAGTTCTAAATTCAATTGCCCTTTAACAGGATTTGGATAAAGAACAACATCTATATCATCATTTATAGTTTCTTTGATCCCTGTAGTAATATTTTTCAGGTAACCAACAAATGTAGTACTATAACCTGATTTTTTAAGTCCTTCACAGGTAACTGTCAAGTAAACAAAAGTAAAATTGTAGTTATTATCATAAGTATAAATTGATGAAATGGTAATTTGATTGTCACCCTGAACTATTACCCAGTCTGTAACTAATGTAGAATCATCAATAAAATTTACATTATTCATATAAGCAGTATCTATAGGTAAATTATAATCCAGCACACATGTATCAATGGTATTATATATAGTATCAGGATTTATTACTGTTGTATCCGGATATACTATCACTGTGTCTGGAATTGTACGTTCAATCAAATGAATATCAACAGAATACGTATTAGCATTCAGGTTAACAATATATGCATTTGATTTTTCAAGTACATCACCATAGTAAGTAGGATAATAATCTTCATAATGTTGTGTTCCAGATACTATTTCTGCTTTAAGCATATAGTTACCTGCCGGAATGTCATTAAAGGTAAATTCACTATTTATGTAATCACTACCGTATAAATTATATGTATTACCGTATTCATAATAAATAGATACCTTTACATTATCACTGCTATCTAATATTGGAGTAACCGTACCTTGAATATCATAATAATTACTACTTGCGGTGCTATCATCTTTTAAACAACGAATAGAAAATCCCTCGTTTTTTTGTTGATAATATCTTCCAACTTTACATGCAAATCCACCAGTTAATGAAGAATGACCTAATTCTCTATATAATGCATTATCAGTATCATACAGGGTAGATGTCCAAAATTCAGAATAACAGCCACCACCACTATACATATCTGAAGAAGGAGGCGAAATAGGTCCAACTCCTTTCCATCCACCTGCTATTGCATCAAAGCCAGTAGAACCACAGCTTGAATCACATTGGCAATCTGCTGCTATCTTTAATTTATCTCCCTGATTTGTACCTCGCCAACCTATAATATTTAATTCCGGAACAGGTATCCCAATATACATTTCTAAAGTTTTCCATTCTGCATCCGTAGGTATATGCCATCCATCTGGACATATTCCCTGGTTTGGTGCTGTACCTATACTAATGGCTTCATCCCAACTATAAAGCCCTCCGTATATACTACAATCGCCACTCTTCTGAGTGATACTATCCTTATCACAAGTCTTTACTAATCCACACCACTTTTCTACCGTAGCATTGTCTGGATTAGGCTGAATATATGAATAATCTAATATAGTACCTATATTCAGATTTTTCTTGAACCAGCATTGCGTTCCTATCTGTACAGTTGGATAAACCTGTCCGTCGCGACTATCTATAAAATCATCACCACAATTAATTGTCTGTGCATTTGTTTGATTAATCAGTAAGTAAAAAGTTACTATACTGAATAGTAAATAAAAATTTTTCATAAATTTAATAATTTTGTGACTGCCTTTGCCGGCTAATAGGCAAGTCGGATTAATAAAAATTTTAGTTATATATAAGACTTAAAAAAAGAAAAAGGTTGCATAAGATTTTAAAAATTATATCGAAATCCTGCTTTTATGCCTATCAACAGATACTTCTCGGAGAAATAAAAATTTTTATCATAAATTGATTTTATATTTTGTCTTACATATATTTCAGTTAACAGGCTAAATTTTTTACTTATTTTGTAATTTATTTCTGTTGCAAGTATTACTGATAAATTAGGTTTTATGAAAAGTTGTTCATCTGTATTTATTAATATAAATGTATTGTTATCATTTACAGAGAGCATTTTTCCTTTGGCATTAATAAGAAGCCCCAATATAACACCACCTTTAAAAGAATAAGTAACTTTGTCTCTTTTTATTTCATAACCCATAATAAATGGGAATTCTATATAATTATATTTATTTATATTATTATATGATAATTCATCAATTATAGAATCATAATCAGTTACTAATGTAGAATCTGTTGTCTCTACCAATTTTTCTTTGGTAATAAAGAACCAACTTGTATCATTATCTGTAATTTGGTAATAAATATCAACAGTATCCGTCTTCCAAAACTCCTCGTTAGAATAATTGTATAAATAAGAGGTATTTACTTGAAGCGTTGTCAAATTATAATTAATTTTATCCCGAAGTAATGTGTATATTATCCCAGTTTGAAATAACACGTTCTTTAAAGAATAATTGATATTTACTCCTGTAGAATATGTTATTAAAGGTATTTCGTATTGCTTTTTTATGTCAATAAGTTCATTATATACAGGATTATTTGCAGATAAAATATGCCATGTATAGGCTGGAGTAAAATATAAATCTATAGAATATTTGTTTAATAAATCCGAAGTTCTTTTACTTACCATATCTATATTATTCTGAATGTCGAATACAGTTAAAGTATCACCGGATATTGTTTCTGTATTATCATCATACTGGATAATAATGTCATATATAATGATAGTATCATATTCATAAATAATATGCTCTGTGTGCATGGTATCATATTTATAAATTATGTCTATAATGGTGTTTGTTTTATCTATTGTATCATGAGGAATTGTATTATTGCTTTGTGCAAAACCAATAGAATAAATAAAGTATAAAGGAAGTGAAAAAATAAAAATATATTTAAGCTTTATTATATTATAGTTTTCACGATATAAGTTTTTTATGGATTTTGTCAAAATTATTAAATTATAAATGGTCAATAGCGTCCTAAACGTTTAAAAAAAAGTAAGAGAAAGTAATTAAGTATCTCAAATAATTATCTTTGAGTTTCACAACAAAAAACTTTCTCTTATGGCAAAAATAACATTATTTTCTCAGATAATATCCAAACTTAATCGAAATAATTTCAATAAACTTGTAAAAGACAAACAAACCGACAAACATCAAAAGGGTTATAATAGTTGGACACAGCTTGTTTCAATGTTATTTTGCCAATTTGCAAAAAGTCAATCTGTTCGAGATATAAGTAATGGCTTACGTTCGGCTACAGGCAATCTAAATCATTTGGGTATACAAAAAGCACCATCAAAATCCAGCATTAGTTATCAGAATAAACATCGCTCGTGGGAATTATTCAGAGATTACTATTTTCAACTATTTGAACATTTAGGACAGCAGGCAAAGTTTAAACAAGTAAAATTTAGAATTAAATCAAAGATATTTCTTTTAGATTCAACAACTATCAGTTTATGCCTAAGCATTTTTGACTGGGCTAAATACAAGACTGCTAAAGGAGCTGTAAAGATGCATACACTTCTTGATTATGATGGCAATTTACCAGTTTATATAAATATTACAGATGGGAAAACAGCAGATAACAAAGGAGCTTATGATATACCACTTCTTAAACGAAGTGTTATAGTTGCAGATCGTTTTTATAATGATTTCAAACTGTTAAACGTTTGGGACAGCAACGAGGTATTTTTTGTAATTAGACATAAAGAAAATATACAATATGAAACAATTAAGGAAAATGATTTACCAGAAAACCATCATCAACATATACTTATTGATGAAATAATTGAACTGAAAAACAAAATATCTAAAAGCAGATACACAAAGAAATTAAGACGAATAGCTGTTTGGGACGAAAAAAACAAACAGACAATAGAGCTTATTACTAATCATATGAATTGGTCTTGCAATACCATTTCTGAACTATACAAAAGCCGTTGGGATATTGAAATATTTTTCAGAGATATTAAGCAGTTACTTCATATTAAGTCATTTATTGGAACAAGTAAGAATGCAGTAATGATACAAATTTGGACTACACTCATTACTATACTTATTTTAAAAGCATTAAAAGCTATGGCAAAATATAAATGGCATCTTTCAAATTTAGTAGCATTTATCAGATTAAATATGTTCGTTAAGATTAATTTGCAAAAATGGCTAGACAAACCGTTTGAAGAAGATGTTGGAACTCCTATTAATAAATTACAGGGGGGTCTTTTTTAAAATAGTTAGAATTAATAGAGGAAATGATTGATTTTGTGTATTTTTGAATTGTCTAAAAAATTATTTAGGACACTATTGATAAATGGTAGATTCAACAAATATTTTTTCTGATTTTTATAAAATTTAATTAATATCTATACTACAACAATTTAAAAAAAGGTCTGTAATTGAAAACAATAAATGATGAATTAAAAAATATGTGTCAAATAGAACATTCAAGACATAGAAGTTTTTCAAATTTTATCACAAATCTATTATCTGGTCTTATTGCTTATTCTTTCTTTCCTAAAAAGCCATCTATTAAATATGATGTAGAAAAGTCTAACCAAATGACATGCTTTTTTTAATCGAACTCAGGTAATTAATAAAAAAAAGTTGTCATTTGTTTTCATAATTATTTTTTATTTTTTTTGTTAATAATAGTTTTTAATGTATCTTTAACAATAATTTTTCTACGGATAATTACTGTATCATTAACATGTACAACTTTTTTAACAGTAGTAATTTCAGGAAGAGTAATTATTTTTTCAATAGATTTTTTACTTACATTGTTCTTGTTTTTTTGTATTGCAGGTTTATCAAGGCATACGGACTTTACATTACTAATAGTATCAATAATATAATTATCCTGTTCCATACTATCTTCTCTATTAATTCTTTCTGCTTCTTTTACATGGATTGTATTACCAGAATAATCTTCATTTAATTCTATTATATTTTCATCATTTAATTCTATTATATTTTCTTCATTTAATTCTATTATATTTTCATCATTTAATTCTATTATATTTTCATCATTTAATTCATTTTTCTTACTATGAAGAAAAGCAAAAATTCCTCCGATAGTAACAGAAACAACTAAAATAGCTACATAATAGAAATTAAAATGGTATAAGCTAAATTTAAAAAAATTTCTTAGTGTTAATTTTTTATCAATACTGTGCCATACTTCTTCTGACAATTCAATTTTTGAACTATCATCTAAAGATGTTTTAACTAGATTATCAATATAATTTAATTCTTCTTTCATATAAAATTCACTAAATCATTTTTTATTTAATAATATTGTTCTTCTGTTTTTTTAAAGCTAGTTCGTATAATTTTTTTTGTATTATTTTTCTCGCTCTTAAAAGTTGTGATTTTAATGTATTTGTATTTATTTTTAAAATGTCAGCTATTTCTTTATAACTATAATTTTCCATAACAAATAAATTAAAAACTATTCTATATCTATCAGGTAATTGATTTATAATTATCAATATATCATCTTTTAAAAAATTTGCATTACTGATAGTAGTTTTAATATTAGTAGCATCAATATCAATTTCATTATCTTCATAATTTTCATTATTAATAATATGAGTTTCGTTTATCTCATCTATGTTTTTATGACAATGTTCTTTTTTATTCTGTTTATAATTAGTTATTGCTGTATTTATCATAATTCGTTTTAACCAACCTTCAAAAGAGCCTTTTTCTGAATATTGTCTAATATTAGAAAATATTTTAATAAATCCCTCCTGTAAAATATCTTCTGCTTCAGAACGAGAATGAGTATAACGTAAGCATATATAGAGTAAAGGTAACGCATATTTATTATACAGATTTTTCTGTGCTTTTTTATTGCACTTCTTACATCCTTCAATTATTTGCTCATCACTTAGCATCATATCTTTCTATTTAGTATGTAAGTTCAATTAGTAAATGCAACTTTTTATAAATTGCGATTAAGAAAAAGTTAAATATTTTTTCAGAAAAGAAACAGAGAAAATATCTCCGTTTTCTTTTCTTGAATGGGATAATGTTCCGATATTTGCCTCCTAAAT
>JAZDLF010000013.1:0-2801 GCA_043802295.1 Candidatus Woesearchaeota archaeon
TCCTAATGCTGCTTCTCTTCTATCAATAACAATTAAACCATATATTTCTTTAACTTCTAACATTTCTTTTAAATAATCAAGAACAAAAGTTTGATCACATCGATAAAGTCTCATTCGTAAAGGTTCTGGTGGCTCAATTGACCAAATTTTAAGATCCACCTTGCCTTCTTGAGCTGCAACATTTCCTGCAAAGATAGCTAAACCATTTGATGGTGTTCTTTTAAATAATCTTAAATGCCTTATTGCTTTTTCTAAAGAATCAATAACATTATTTCTAGTTTTTGCATCTTTTATGTTAGATGCTGTTCCTTGTTCTTGTTGTAAATGATTAATTATTTTATTTAAATCATAATCTGCTGGTACATAAACAGAAACCAATTCTGTATGACGACCTCTTATTGATTCTAGCTCAATTATAAATTTCCTTAATTTTTGTTTTTCTTTTGTGCTTAAAGACATAGTTCAATATTAAAATTACCTATTTTTATTTCTTTAGCTTTTATGCAAGCTTTTAAATCTTGTAAAACTGGTTTTAAAAGTTGTAATTGTTTTTTGTCTAGAGTTAAAATTACTTCTTCTTTTAGAGATTTTTGTTTTTGTGTTTTAAATTGTCTAACTTTAGCTAAGATTTCCATGAATAAATCTCCTATTTTTTCTGCTTTTTTATTTTCTATTTTTAAATTCGGCCATTGAGAGATATGGATTGATTTTGATTTTTCATATTTTATAAAATAATTTTGATAAATCTCTTCTGTGATAAAAGGCATTATAGGGGCCATTAATTTTAAAATATTTAATGAATTAATGTATAATGTATATTGCGCTGATAATTTAGCATTTTTATTATAATTTTTAGGATTATATAAGCGGTCTTTTACAATTTCTAAATAATTATCACAAAAGACATGCCAAAAGAAATTTTCTGTTTCTGTTTTTGGTTTAAAAAAATCATAATTATTAAATGATTGTGTACATATTTTTATTAATTTAGATAATTTTGTTAGTATCCATAAGTCTAAAACTTCTAATTTTGGTTTTTTATTTTTATAATCTTTTAGATGAGATATAGAAAATTTTGAAGCATTCCATAATTTTATTATTATTTTTTTACCAGAAATTAAATCTTTTTCTTGGTATGGAAGATCTTCACCTAATTTAGAACCAGCTGCCCAAAATCTTAGTGCATCTGAACCATATTCATTTGTAACATCTTGAGGTTCAATAACATTACCTTTAGATTTTGACATTTTCTTTCTTTCTGGATCAAGAACAAAACCAGAAATCATTACATCTTTCCATGGATTTATTTTATTATGTAATTGAGATTTAACAACTGTTGTAAATAACCAGAATGTTATGATATCATGAGCTTGTGGTCTTAAATTCATTGGATATAATTTTTTATATAAATTTGGAAATAAAGAAGCTGCAATTTGTGGTGTTAATGAAGAAGTTGTCCAAGTATCTAAAACATCTTTTTCAGGAATAAATTCTGTATTATTACATTTTGGACATTTTTTAATTTTAGGTTTATCTTTTATAGGATCTACTGGTAAATCTTTTTCATCTGCTAGAATGATGTATTCACATTTTGAACAATACCAAACTGGAAATGGAATTCCAAAGAATCTTTGCCTAGAAATTAACCAATCCCATTGTAAGCCTTTAACCCAATGTTCATATCTAGAAAACATGTGTTTAGGATACCAATTTAATTTTTTACCCCATTTTAGCATATCTTTTTTTAGATCTAAATATTTGATAAACCATTGTTTTGATTCTACAAATTCTATTTCTGTGCCACATCTTTCATGAACATTAACAATATGGGTAATTGGTTTTTGAGATATTAACAAATTTTCATTTTTTAAATCTTCAATGATTTCTTTTCTTGCTTCTTTGATAGATAAGCCTTCATATTTACCTGCTAAAGAAGTCATTTTTCCATTTTTTGTAATTGCATTTCTAATTGGTAAATTATATGCACGTTGCCATTCCATATCTGTTTGATCACCAAATGTACAACACATTACAATACCAGTGCCTTTATTAGGATCTGCACGTTCATCTGGCATTATTGGAACATGTAAATTAAATAAAGGAACTTTTGTTTTTTTTCCATTATATTTTTTATATCGTTCATCTGTTGGATGATAAAAAATAGCAACACAAGCGGGTAATAATTCTGGTCTTGTAGTACTAATAATTAAATGTTCATTATCAATTTTAAAAACAATATCATTAAAATAAGATGATATTTCTTTATCTTTACACTCTTGTTGTGATATTCCTGTTTGACATTCAGGACACCACATTGCTGGAGCGTGTTTTCTATATTCACGATTAATTTTATATAAATCTATAAAAGATTTTTGAGAAATTTTTTGACAATGTTTATCAATAGTTGTGTAATAAATAGAAAAATCACAACTTGTTCCAATTCTTTTCCAGTCTTCTATGTATTTAGGTCTTACAGTTTCTAAAGTTTTCAAACATAAATTAATGAAATCTTGACGATCCATTTGAGAAGCTTTTACATTTTTTAGGTTTTCAATTAGTCTTTCTGTTGCTAGTCCATTATCATCAGTTCCAAATGGATAAAAAATGTTTTTTTGTTGCATTCTATTATATCTTACGATAAAATCTTGTTGAGCATAAGAAAAAGCATGACCTAAATGCATTTTACCAGAAACTGTTGGAGGTGGTGTGTCTATAGAAAATATTGGTTTTTTACTTTTTGGATCAAATTTGTATATTTTGTTTTTTTCCCAAAATTGTTGTATTTTTGATTCTGATGTTTT
>JAZDLF010000014.1:0-3726 GCA_043802295.1 Candidatus Woesearchaeota archaeon
TTTTTTAAAATAAAAAAATAAAATTAGAAGTTTTTCTTAACTTCTTTTATTAAGCTCTCGCCTTCTTTTTTCAATCCTAGTCCTAATCCGATTCCTAGTGCTAAAGTTATACCTGCTCCAAATGCTGCAACTATTATTAAGAATGTATTTTCTAAGAATGACACATCAATTCCTATTTGTTTTATAGCAACCAATAAGAATATTATTATAATCACTGCCTTCAAAATTTGACTTAGTCCAAGCATTCCTTTGATTTTTGTTTGTTCACTGATTTTAATTTGTACATAATGAGCAACTACTAATCCTGCTAAAGCCACTAAAATTGCTACAATTACATTTGGTAACCAATTAGCAAAGTTTCCTAGTAATGTTGTTAACACACCAAGATTGATTAATTCTACTGCTTGTTGCAAGAATAATATTATGATATACCATTTAATTAATTCTCCTATTAACCCTGGTACATCTGTTGATCCTGCTACTCTACTTAATTTTGCTTTTCTTATCCATTCATCCATTCTTACTTTATTCAATAGAATACGAACTGCATGTCCAATGATGTAGGCAACAAAAACACCAATAATCATCACAATAACAGCAGCAACAAAACTTGGTATAACATCAACAATCTCTAACCATAAATTCTGTAAAGGACTTATTATAGCACTGCCTGTATCACTAACTATATTTACCACAAAGAGCACCTCCCCTCTTTTTTAATGAAAATCACATATACTGAGAGAAACTTTTCCTTTAAATAATTTTATAATCACTACAAAATTAATGCAATAATTTCCTTATTCGGGGTAATAAAACATTAGTTGCTTCTTCTCCTTTATTGATGCAATAATTAATTTTATTAAAATCTAACATTCTTACATCATCTATTTTAGGTTTTATTATTAAATCAATTTTTTTATTTTCTAATTCAGATCTTGTTATTTCATGACTCATAATATAAAAAGAATTTAAAACTATTTTAAAAATCTCTGGTGTTTTTTCTATATTCATAAGATTATTTATTCTCTTCGGTTTTAATATTAATCTCTTAAACAAAAATGGTAATTTTATTTTATTTTGCTTTGTATAGTCTTTAAAACTATCTATACCAATACCAAGAAATGTTTGTTTTAAATCATTTATAAAATCAGTGCTATAATCTTCATCACTAAAAAATATATCTTTAAATTTTCCAATGCTTAAATCAACAGCCATTATTTTATTTACACTACTTAAAGCATCTATTGGTATAGGATCAACTAAACCACCATCTATATAAAAATTATTTTTAATTCTAAAAGGTCTAAATATTCCAGGATAAGATATACTCGCTCTAACAGCTTCTGCAATATTTCCTTTATCAAAAATAACTCTTTTTCCTGTTTTAGCATTAACAGCTACTATTTTTAATGGAATTTGTGTATCACCAAAATCAGCATCATTTGTTATTATAGAAATATATTTTAGTATTTTGTCGCCTTCAACAAGGCCTTTATCAATTTGTTTAATATCAACAAAATCTTTAATATTAATTTTGTGTATTATTTTTTCTAAATCCTTAATTTTAGGATTAACAGCATAACATGCTCCTATCAAAGCTCCAATACTTGTTCCAGCTATACAACTAATTGGTATATTATTTTTCTCTAAAGATTTTAAAATTCCTATATGAGCAAAACCTCTTGCAAAACCTGAGCTTAAAGCAATTCCAATTTTATTTTTCATATAAATTTAGAATATCGTTTTATATATAAAGATTACTTTGTTTTATAATCTATTAATAAATATTATAGAACCCAAATTAATAATCTTTAAGTATAGTATCTGGTCTCAATTTAATATGGAGTTACCAAGTAGAATATTAAAATTTAGATTGGATGATATTATCTCTTTACTTATTAATCCTATTTCGGGTGCTATTGATACTACACCTACAAAATTTTTTGATAAAATACCTATATCTGAAGAAAAACGTCTATTTGATAGAGAATATTTTTTATCTGAATCTGAAAGAGTAAAAAAATTAGAAAATTTAAAACAAGTAAATAAACAATATAGTCAAAATGTACCTTATTGGTTTTATGTCTTAACAACCTTAAACTGCAATTTCAGTTGTCCAATATGTTATGAAAGAAAAACTCTAAATAAATCTGAAACAAATCCAGAAACTATTGATAAAGTAGTAGAAACCATAGATAGATTTCAAGAAAAACATACAATTCCCAATAATAGAATAAACATTATTCTTTTTGGAGGAGAGCCACTTTGCATCTCCAACCCATATATTATCAATCATATCTTAGAGTCTTCTCGTCAAAAAAATTGGAAGGATGTTATTGTTACAAATGGTTCTAGAGTAAAAAAATTTATTGATCTATTTTCTAAATATTCTGAAACAATTTCTGATTTTCGTATAACTTTGGATGGCCCACAAATTATTCATGACTCAAGAAGACCATATAAAAAAGGCAGAGGCTCATTCGATAATGTTGTAGACTCTATTGACTTATTACTTAAAAATCATCTTACAGTAAAAATGCAAACTATTTTGGGTTCAGGTAACATTGCTAATTTCGAAGAATTAATTTCATTTGTAAAAGATAAGGGTTGGTTACAAGATTCTTATTTTCAATGGAGAATTGAAGGATCTCATGATTATGTTAATTTAGATCCTAAGAAAGATGAAATTTCTGAGGGAAATATGGTTCAAAAACTAATACAATCATGGGAAAAATATGGGGAACTTGATGGAAAAATTAAATTTGAGAGTTTTAAATATCTAGGCCATATTGTTAGAAGCTTTGGTTGGTTAGGAAATTATAAAACCTATTGGGGCCCAAAATATGGATTTTGTGAACCACAGAAAGGATTTCATTATGTTTTTTCAACTAATGGACAGATATATCATTGCCCTAGGACAATTAATAACCCTAATTTTCAAGTTGGAGATACTACTAATGATTTAAATTCAAAAAATGAAGAATTAAAAAATGGAACAATTTTAGAAAGAGAAAAATGTTTACCATGTTCAATTAACACATTATGTGGTGGTGGCTGTGTTGTTCAAAGAAAATATTATTCTAATTTTGATTGTCAAAAATATGCCTTATCTGTTATTACTGAATTCGTTGATTTAATGAAAAATAAAATTTTAGAAAGATCTAACCCCAATAAGATTGTCTCTATTAACAAATTATGGTAGTAATAAATAAATTGTAAAATACTACACTAAAATAAAATGAATTTCTTTTCCAAGGTTTCTTTTTAAGAAAACTTTACTTTTCAATTTTTATCAACCTCTCAATTCTTGTTAGCTCATTTAATTTAACAACTCTTTCTTTACCATAAACACCAAATTTTACAAATGGAATTTCCCATGCAACAGCTAAATGTGCTATTGTTTTATCCATTGTTTCTCCACTTCTATGACTCATAACAGTTGTAATACTATTTTCTTGACAATAATCTACTATTTCTTTAGTTTTAATTAAACTACCGATTTGATTGGGTTTTATAATAACACAATTTATTTTGGCTTTCTTTAATCTTTCTATATTTGTACAAATTAAATCATCACCACATATCAAAACATTTTTAACTTCTTGAGATAATCTATTAAAACTATCAAAATCTTCTTCATAAAATGGGTCTTCCACATATTTTAAATTATATTTATTTATTAAATTTAAAACAAAATCATATTGTTCTTTTTTATTTAACATTCTT
>JAZDLF010000015.1:0-20250 GCA_043802295.1 Candidatus Woesearchaeota archaeon
CAAGAAATTAAAGAAGCAAGAGAAAGAATTAAAAAAGGTGAATTCTATACAGAATTAGAGGCTAAAAAAATACTTGGTCTTGAAAATGTATGAAATTGTCTTTGATAAGAAAGCTTTAGAACAATTAAATAAATTAGAGAACCAGATTAAAGAAAGGATTTGGACTAAACTGCAATTATGTAAAGAAAACCCTTTTAGATTTCTTGAAGCTTTAATAGAAATTGAAGGTTTTAAACTAAGAGTTGGGGATTATAGAGTAATAATTGATATTGATTATAAAAATAAAACATTAAAAGTTATAAAAGTAGGTCATAGAAGAAATGTATATGGGAGATAACAATGTGATATCATTTTGATATCATTCTGTTATAGTTTGTAGCGGAGTCGGGACTTTTGTTCTAAGTTACGCCTAGGGCGTAGATTTATTACTTCTAAATAGTTACAAATAGAAAAGTTTATAAAATATTAATAATATACTTGTGAATAATAAAATGGATAAAATTTTAGCGAAAAAATTATTTCAAAGGATTACTGAACATTCACCATATCTTTCAAATGATTGTGAATATGTTGTTTTAGATAGAAGAACAAAAAACATTCTTTATAAAAATGAAAGATATATAACTGGACATCTAGTTAGACTCACAGAAAATCAATTAAGAAAAGAAGTTAAAAATCTAGAACCAAGAGATGTAGAACAAATAAAAAATGAATTATCAAGACTCGGATTGGAATTAGGAATGAAATTAGATCAATATTGGATAAACCTTGATGATTATCTTAGATATATGACTACAAAAGTTAAAAAAGTAGTTGATAAATACATAATCGATAATGAATTTGGTCACTTAAGGAAAAAACTTCCTTTTTGGTTTGATACATTTGATGATGGAAGTCATGCTCTGAGTTTGGAGTATGAGACCTTACCATCAATGAGCAGTTCTGAAGTTGGTGTTTGGTATATTGAGAATACTGGGTCTTACATGATAAATGGTGGTATAAGCACAAGTGAAATAATCAAAAATATAACAGGTAAAGATGAATATTCTAGTTTGAGATTAGAAGATACAATAAAAATACTTGAAAAAATTATTTTAAATATTGGAGAAAACTATCCGGGTTCTATACAAAAAACTAAAAATGCAAGAAAATAAATTTTTTTTAGTAACAAGAAATAAATGGGTTTCAGGTAGAGAAAGAAGTGATTTTTACACAGAGTCTTATCCTGTGCGAGGAGATTTAGTTGAAGCAATCAAACAAAATATATATGACCTTGAAAATGGCGTACTTGAACTAACAGGACATCAAGGAAATTATTGTGTTGTTAATATTCCTTTTTTTTATAGATATAACTCTCGAGCAGGAAATGTACATGGAGTGATCTATCCAGGATTAGAAAATGTTATTAAAGAATTACAAGGTCTAGATAACGAGTTGTGGACCGGAAAACCACCTTCTAAAGAAAGAGCACTTGAGATATTTAAGGAACTTGCTAATAGACTTGAAAAATATAAAATAGAAAAAGGCATAGATGTTTTGGACTTATAAAATATCTTTATAATAAATAAATAATTATTTGTTATCAATCTGATATCAAAATGATATAGATTGGAGCGGAGTCGGGACTTTTGTTCTAAGTTACGCCTAGGGCGGTTTCATTTCTTTATAGTAGTAACTAAATGGAAAGATTTAAAAACATCTTTAATCAATCAGCTTATTATGAAATATAATGAATATTTACAATTAATGAAGTCTGTATCTGACTTTGGAAAAAAATCAGATTTAAATACTGACAATTTATACAAAAATAATTATACACCAACAGATCATGAAAAATGGGTTATCTCAGTTTCTTGGAAAACATCTATTGACAATAGTGATATTCTTTATTCTTCTATGGACGAGTACAAACCTGACTTTGATAAAAGTCTAAAGTTTCCAATAGTAGTTGGTTCTAAAGAACAAATTAAATCATATGAAAAGAAAGCAGAAGAACAAGATGCTGAATATTTTAGTAAAAAAAGTATAGCATTTGATGGATTTATTCAACCATCATCTGAATTTCTTGCTTTAAATACTGTAGAACAAGTAGAGTATGCATTACACGAAGCATTCCACAATACTCCAAAATTATTTTTTGGGAAAGAACAAGCTAAATTGTTTCCTGAATATGAAGAAGCATCAGCTTTTGTTATCGGGCATATTGGTAGTATTCACTATTTTAATGAAACTGAACTAAAACCACAAGCAATTGCCCATTTGCAAAAGCATTTAAATTTAGCCAATTTAGTAAACAGATTTTATAATGAATTAGAAGAAGTTTTAAGTTTTAGAGCAGGAACAGATAAAAAACCAATTTCGCAAGAACAAAAAATGATAGATAGAGAAAAATTACTAGAAAAAGCAAGAAAAGAATTAGGGAACAATTTAGGAGGTCCTATAAATAATGCTTTCTTTGTTTATTGGAATTACTTCTATGGAAAAGTAGGAAAAATGTATGGTAAAATCAGAGATTTAAATGATTTTAAAAAAATTGTCTTAAAAATGAAGACTTTTGATAAATGGTAATAATTAAAGAACAAAACAAAATGGGAAAAGCATATGCATTTTTTAATTGTAATGCTTCAAAAAATGAAATTGAGGCTGAGTTACCTATTATTAGAAAGCTCACTCAAACACCCAATCAATTGGAAATTTCTTTAACTGAAAATGTAAATGAATTAAAAGGTGATCAAAATTTGTTAAAATTTATAGGGCAAAATAAAGTATATCCAATCTTTCCAAGTAAACTTAAGGCATTGATAGTCAATGCACAAACAATTAAAATGGCAGATTTAAGATATGTTATAGAAGCAAAATATCCTAATGCAACTAATAAAGCAACAGCAGATGAATTAGGTATGATACTAAATCAAGCTTATCAATCACCTTTATATCAAGATGAAGGACCATTTATAGGTAAGATTGTTTATAAAGAAAAAGAAAAGTATATTTTTAGAAAATAAATTATTTGAATTTCTTGATTTTATAACCCAAAGATTTATATATACATTGTATATACTAAGTAATACTATGGAAACAATATGTCTTAAAATGGAAAAGGAATTATTAAATGAGATTGATAATACTCTAAAAAATCATAGATATAGCACTAGAACAGAATTTATTAGGGATGCTATTAGAGTTAAATTAAGTGATCTTGAAAAAGAAAATATAATTAAAGAATTAGCAGCATTAAAAGGAAGTCTTAAAGGAAAAGCTAAAATGAGTGATGAAGATGCTGGAAAGTTAGCATCTTTAAAAATAGCAAAAAAATTTGGGATAAAGTTAGATTAATTCTTCTGGTTTTCTTATTGTTACTTGTTTTTCTATTTCATAAAAATGTTTATCTCTAGTAACTAGTATTGCATTATTATCACGAGCTAAAATAGCATGTAATACATCTCCAAATGGAATTTTTAGTTTATTTTTAATCTTAAAGGCTTCTTTAGCTTGTCTTTCATTTGTGTTAATTCTGATAATTAATTTTTCTGGAATAATCTCCAAAAATTTATTCAATTTTTCAGAAGTGTATTTAGTTTCTAGTTCATCAATCAAATGATCGCTAAATATAAATAATCCATTTTCTTTTATTATTTTTTTAATTATACCTAAAGCCCATTCTCCAAGAGGTCTAAATTTATCTGATCTATTTTCAAAGTAATCTACCCAAATACAACTATCAATGTAATATTTTTCTGACATTTAGATTAAGATGGTTATTAACTTTATATATTTATTTATAGTTAGTATAAATATATAATGTATGTATAATTCAACGCCCAGATTAGCTCGCCTAGGTCGCCTTTTATATAATTAAATCATAAAAATAAAAGAATTAAAAAAAATAAAAATTAGATTAGTATCTTGATCTCTTTTTAGCATAACATTCCCTACAGTAAACCGGTTTTCCTTCAGTTGGTTTGAAAGGAACTTCACATTCTTTCTTACACTCAGCACATGTAGCTTTATGCATTTCTCTTGGTCTGTCATTAAAATTTTCCATTATTTTTTTCTCCTTTATATTGATGTTAAAAAATATGATTTAATGGGTTTATAAACCTATGGTACTCTTTGGATTTGTTTCTATTTTTAGCATTGTTTATAAATACGAACCTTTAAATGCTCAAAATTCTACTTATATAAAACAAATTGAAAATATATGAGGTAAATAAAATGTATTATGAATTAAAAAAGAAAAAAAGAAAAAGAATAATAAATCCAAATATTGGATTAATACCTAATATAGGTATAAGAGAAAAAAATGCTGTTTCTGAATGTATAGAAAATAACATGCCTAAAGGAATAAGTATTGAATTTTCTGGCTTAGAAATAAAATAAAAAATTTATAAGATATAGGTTGGGTAAAAATTTAAAATCTCACCTAAATTATTTATTTTTTAGTTATAAATTTATAGAAATGTTATTATTAATAGGTTATTAAAATAAATAGAAATCTTTATAAAGCCATTTTTTATTTAGAAGAGAGTGTTTAGTATGCCCTTAGCCACCAAAATGTCATTTTATAATTCTGATTTTAGCACTAAAATTTCAAACAGCGAAGATAAACATAAAAGTGTTAAAACAGACAAATGGGCCGGTAGCTCAGCTTGGTAGAGCACTTGATGATTTCAGGTGAAGCTTTTAAAACACGGCTTAAAGTGACCAAGTGGTCGAGGGTTCAAAATAAATTGCACAAATTGGGCAATTAGACATGAAAATCCCTTCCGGCCCGCTTTTAAAAAAATGAAAAATTATAAAATTGAAGATCACATATTAGTACCAAAGCATATTAAATTAAATGAAGAGGAGATAAAAAAGGTTTTAGAGTTTTACAATATTTCTATTAAACAATTGCCGAGAATAAGTTCTAAAGATGTAGTTATTAAAAACTTAAATATTAAACAAGGTGATGTAATTAAGATTATAAGAAAAAGCGATACTGCTGGGGAATCTGTGTTTTATCGTGTTATTGGAAAATAATGGATAATAAAATTTTAATTAAAAAATACTTTGAAGAACACTCTTTTATAGAGTCAAATATAAAATCCTTTGATGAATTTGTGGAAAAAGGAATGCAAGAAGTAATAACTGAGATGGGTGAAATAATACCAACTATAATTCCACAAGAAGTTGAAAGCTTTAAAATCAAATTGGATAAAGTATGGATAACCAAACCACATTTAATAGAAGCTGATGGTAGTAAAAGAGATATTTATCCAATAGAAGCAAGATTAAGAAATTTAACTTATAGCGCACCAATATATTTAGATGTTAGTTCTCATATTGATAATGTGCAAAGAGAAAGTTTTACAACTCAAATTGGAAAATTACCAATAATGTTAAGATCTAAATATTGTCATTTACATGATTTAAAAGAAGAAGATTTGATAGCACATGGAGAAGATTCAAATGACCCTGGTGGTTATTTTATATTAAATGGTAATGAACGTGTGTTAATAACAGTAGAAGATTTAGCCTCTAATAAATTATTTGTTGAACAAGAAACATCTGGGCCAAGCAAATATAGTGCTAAAATATTTTCTGAGAAAGGTGTTTATAGAATACCACACTTATTTGAACAAATGAAAGATGGTGTTATTTATATTAGTTTTACAAGATTTAAAAGAGTTCCAATAATTGCAGTAATAAAAGCTCTTGGATTAGTAAGAGATGATGAAATCGTTAAGTTTATTGGTACTGACAAACAATATGAAGATATTTTTATTAATCTATATAATTCAATTGATTTAAAAAAAGAAGAAGATGCTATTGATTTTTTAGCTAAAAAAGTTGGTATCACACAATCTAAAGATCAGAAATTAGAAAGAACAAGAGAAAATTTAGATAGGTATTTATTACCCCATTTAGGTATAACACCTCGTGATAGGATTTATAAAGCATACAATTTATGTAAAATAATTAAAAGATTTTTAATGATAACTAAAGAAGGGATTGAAGAAGATAAAGATCATTACATTAATAAAAGATTAAAATTAAGTGGAGATTTATTAACTGATTTATTTAGAGTTAATCTAAGAGCATTAGTAAATGATATATTATATAACTTTCAGAGATTAGTTAAAAGAGGAAAATTTCACTCTATTAAAATTGTAATTAGAGATAAATTATTAACTTCTAGAATGAAAAGTGCAATGGCTACTGGTGCATGGGTTGGTGGTAGAAAAGGTATTAGCCAGAATATAGATAGAACTAATTTCTTGGCAACATTATCACATTTAAAAAGAGTTGTTAGTTTATTAAGCACTTCTCAAGAAAATTTTGAGGCAAGAGCTTTGCATGGAACACATTGGGGTAGATTATGTCCAATAGAAACACCAGAAGGAACTCCAATAGGATTAAGAAAAAACTTAGCTATGATGAGTAATATTTCACAAGAAAGCCATAGCGAAGAAAAAATAAAAAAATTACTAGAAGGTTTAGGTTTGAAAAATGAGTGATGTGTATTTAGATCAAAAATATATTGGGAAGATAGATAATCCAGAAGAATTTGTAAAAAATGTTAAATCAGATAGACAGAAAAGTAAATTGCCAATCACATTAAATATTAGCTATAACAAAATAATGGATGAGATTAATATTGAGTCAAGTAAAGGACGTGCAAGAAGACCATTAATTGTTGTTGAGAATGGGCAAAGTAGATTAACTAATGATTTAATAAAACAATTAGAAAAAAGTGAAATTGATTGGAATAGTTTAATTAGTAAAGGCATAGTAGAATATTTAGATGCACTTGAAGAAGAAGATGCTTATGTTGCTTTAACAGAAGATGAATTAACAAAAGAACATACACATCTTGAGATTAATCCTATTGTTATATTAGGTTTAACAACTTCTTTGGTTCCATATGCTAATTTTGTTCAGAGTTCAAGATTAAATAGAGGTAGTAAAACCCAAAAACAGGCAATTGGATTATATGCTAGCAATTATTTATTAAGAATGGACACTGATGTTTCTGTTTTACAATATCCACAAAGACCAATTGTAAAATCATTTATGTATGATGTTTCTGAACAAGAAAAACATCCTGCTGGTCAAAATATTACAATAGCTTTAATGAGTTATAAAGGCTATAATATGCAAGATGCTATAATTTTGAATAAGGGCTCTGTTGAAAGAGGATTAGCAAGATCATTTTATTTTAGGCCTTATGCTGTTGAAGAATTAAGATATTTAGGAGGGCTAACAGATGAAATTTGTGTGCCTGATAAAGAAGTTAAAGGTTATAAATCAGAAAAAGATTATAGATTATTAGAAGAAGATGGAATTATTTCTCCTGAAGCTAAAGTAAAAGAAGAAGATGTTATAGTAGGTAAAACAAGTCCACCAAGATTTTTAGGAGAACTTGAAGAATTTTCAATAGCAGCAAATATTAGAAGAGAAAGTTCTGTTGTGGTAAGACATGGTGAAGAAGGAATTGTTGATTTAGTTGTTGTAACAGAAAATGAAGAAGGTAACAAATTAGTTCAAGTTAGATTAAGAGATCAAAGAATTCCTGAGATAGGAGATAAATTCGCTTCTCGTCATGGACAAAAAGGTGTTGTTGGTTTTATTGCTGAACAAAGTGATATGCCATTTACTGCATCTGGAATTGTGCCTGATTTAATTTTTAGTCCACATTCAGTACCAGGTAGAATGACTATTTCACATTTAATTGAAATATTAGCAGGAAAAGTTGGAGCTTTATCTGGAAGATATATAGATGGAACAACATTCCAAGCAGAATCAGAACAAGATTTAAGAAAATTTTTATTAGAATTAGGATTTAGAGAAGATGGTACTGAAAGAGTATATAATGGAATGACTGGAGAAGAATTTGAAGCTAAAATATTTGTTGGAAATATTTATTATTTAAGATTAAAACATATGGTTACTAATAAATTACATGCAAGAGCATCAGGAAGATTACAATTATTAACAAGACAACCAATAGAAGGAAGAAGTAAAGGTGGTGGTCTAAGATTAGGAGAAATGGAAAAAGATTGTTTAGTAGCTCATGGTGCAAGTTTATTATTAAAAGAAAGATTTGATTCTGATAAAACTATTGTTCATGTTTGTGAAGAATGTGGGTTATTAGCTATTAATGATCCTTATAGAAATAGAAAATTCTGTCAGAAATGTGGAGCTAATGTTGAAATAACTGCAATTGAACTAAGTTATGCTTTTAAACTATTATTAGATGAAATAAAATCTCTTGGAATATATCCAAGATTAAAATTAAAGAGTAAATACTAAAATGTCAGAAGCAATATACAAAAAAGTTGAATCTATTGTATTTGGTTTATTTAGTTCAGATGATATCAAAAAAATGAGCTCTGTTAAAATAATAACACCAGAACTTTATGATAAAGAAGGTTACCCTGTTGATGGTGGGTTAATGGATACAAGATTGGGTGTTATTGATCCTGGATTAAGATGTAAAACTTGTGGTAGTAAATTAAAAGAATGTATGGGTCATTTTGGTTTTATCGAATTAGCAAGACCGGTTATACATGTTAAATATGTAAGAATAATTTTAGATGTATTAAGAAGTGTGTGTAGAGAGTGTAATAGAATTTTATTAGATGATGCAGAAATAGAAAGATATAGGATTTTACTCGATAAAATTGAAAAAGAACAAGGAGTAGAAGTTAGAAGAAAAAGAAGCACTGAAATAATTAATAGTTTAAAAAATGTTAAAAAATGTCCTCATTGTAAAGCTAAACAATATAATATTAAAATAGAAAAGCCAACAAGTTATTATGAACATGAAAAAAGACTAAGCCCAATAGAAGTAAGAGCAAGATTAGAAAAAGTTCCAGATAATGATATTGAACTTCTTGGAATGAATCCAAAATATTCAAGACCTGAGTGGATGATATTAATAGTATTATTGATTCCACCCGTAACAATAAGACCAAGTATTACATTAGAATCAGGAGAAAGAAGTGAAGATGATTTAACACATAAATTAGGTGATATAGTTAGAATAAATCAAAGATTATTTGAAAATATTAATGCTGGAGCTCCTGAGATAATTGTAGAAGATTTATGGGATTTATTACAATATCATGTAACAACTTATTTTGATAATGCAATTGCTCAGGTTCCTCCTGCTAGACATGGAACAGGTCAACCATTAAAAACATTAACAGAAAGAATTAAGGATAAAGAAGGAAGATTTAGACATAATTTAGCAGGTAAAAGAGTTAATTTTGCTGCAAGAACTGTTATAAGCCCTGATCCTGAAATTCAATTTAATGAGGTTGGGATTCCTAAAGTTGTTGCAATGGAATTAACAATCCCTGAAATGGTTACTGAATGGAATAAAGAAAGATTAATTGAATTTATTAAAAGAGGTCCAGATAATTATCCTGGAGCTAATTATGTACTAAGACCTGATGGTAAAAAGAAAAAAATTACTGATAAAACTAAAGATCAATTAATTGAGGAATTAAAAGAAGGTTTTATTGTTGAAAGACATTTGATGAATGGAGATATCTCTATTTTTAATAGACAACCTAGTTTGCATAGAATGAGTATAATGTGTCATCTTATTAAAGTTTTACCAGGAAAATCATTTAGATTAAACCCTGGAGTTTGTACACCATATAATGCAGATTTTGATGGTGATGAAATGAACTTACATATTCCTCAAACTCTAGAAGCAAGAAGTGAAGCTAAAATTTTAATGCAAGTACAAACTCAAATAATGACACCAAAAAATGGACAAAATATAATTGGTTGTATAGAAGATAGTATTACTGGAAATTATTTGTTAACAAAAAGAATGAATTTTAGTAGAGAAGAAGCTACTGATTTATTAATGTCTATTGGCATTGAAAATTTTAATTTTAAAAAAGAAAATATAAGTGGAAAAGAAATATTTAGTATGATTTTACCTAAAGATCTTAATTTTATAGGAAAGTCTAGGAATTGTGATAAATGTGAAAAATGTAAGCACAAAAATTGTCCTAAAGATTCTTATTTATGCATTGAAAAGGGTGAATTGATTTGTGGTATAATAGATAATAAAAGCATAGGTAAAGAAAATGGTGTTTTATTAAGAGAAATATATAGAAAATATGGAGAAGATTTTACTTTAAGATTTATAGAAAAGGTTTTCAAATTAGGAATACAGATTTTATTAAGAAAAGGTTTTACAATAACATTATCTGATACTGATTTAAAACAAGAAACTAAAGATGAAATAAAATCTCTTTTAGAAGAAGCAGATAAAAATGTACAAAAATTTATTGATTCTTATTATAATAATGAATTAGAAGCATTACCTGGAAAAACATTAAGAGAAACTTTGGAATTAAGAATTTTAGAATTATTAAATAAGACTAGAAATAGAATTGGTAATTTAATTGCAAGTCAAGCTAAAGAAAGTATTCCTACTTTAGTAATGGCAAGATCTGGAGCTGAAGGTAGTGTTTTGAACTTAGTACAGATGTCAGCTTGTGTTGGACAACAAGCTTTAGGTGGAAAAAGAATTGAAAGAGGTTTTAAAAATAGACCTTTAAGTTTATTTAAGAAAAATGATTTAGGAGCTAGATCTCATGGTTTTGTAAGTAGGGGTTTTAAGAATGGATTAAAACCATATGAATTTTTCTTCCATGCAATGACAGGAAGAGATAGTTTAATGGATACTGCATTAAGAACTCCAAAATCTGGATATTTATATAGAAGATTAGCTAATGCTTTACAAGATTTAAAAATTGAGTATGATAATACTGTTAGAGATGCTAATAAAAATGTTATACAATTTAAATATGGTGAAGATGGTATTGATGTTTCAAAAAGTAGTGGTGGTATTATAGATATAAATAAGATAATTAATGATGTTGTAAAGGAGTAAAATGGAAATAAAAGATTTAAAAGGAAAAGTACCTGATAAAATAATAGATAATCTTAAGAAAACAATATCAGACAGAAAAATAAGTAAAAAAAATGAATCTGAGATAGTAGAAAAAATATTACAAGAATATGAAGACGCCCAAATAAATCCTGGGGAGGCTATTGGAATTATAACAGCTGAATCTTTTGGTGAACCAGGAACTCAAATGACATTAAGAACATTCCATTATGCTGGAGTAGCTGAAGTTAATGTTACTTTAGGTTTACCAAGAATTATTGAAATATTTGATGCTAGAAAAGAAATCAAAACACCTATGATGGAAATTTATTTGAAAAAAGAATATAGTAAAGATCCTGAGAGAGTTAGAAAAATAGCTAGTTTAATTAGAGGAACTAAAGTTATTGATGTTGTAGGTGAATTTTTAATTAATATTTCAAGTTTGCAAGTTGAATTAATATTAAATAAACAAAAAATGAAAGATTTTAATATCACTGAAAATCATGTAGTAAATGCAATAAGTGAAGGTATAAAAGGAATTAATTTAAAACATGAAAAAGATAGGATAATTTTAAAAGTTAAACCTAAAGAAAATGAATTAATGGAAATTTATAAAATAAAAGAAAAAGTAAAAGAAATACATGTTAGAGGCATTAAAGGAATAAGTTATTTATTGCCTGTTAAAAAACAAAATGAATTTATAATTTTAACAGCAGGAAGTAATTTAAAAGAAGTTCTTGAAATATCTGAAGTTGATGAAACAAGAACTGTTACAAATGATGTGTTTGAAATAAAAGAAGTTTTGGGTATAGAAGCTGCTAGACAAGCAATAATTAATGAAGCATCTAAAGTTATAGAAGATCAGGGATTAGATGTTGATATGAGACACATTTTATTTATAGCTGATGTAATGACAAAAACTGGAGAAATAAAAGGTATAACAAGATCAGGAATTACTGGAGAAAAAGAATCAGTTTTAGCAAGAGCAAGTTTTGAAATTCCAATAAAACATATCATAAATGCTTCTTTAATAGGAGAAGAAGATCATTTGAATTCAGTAATAGAAAATGTTTTATTAAATCAAGTAATACCTTTAGGCACTGGTTTACCTGGATTAGTGGCTAAGATGAAAAATGATAAGGAGAAAGATAAAAAATGAGTTTAGTTTCTTTAAAAAAAGCGTTAAAAGATCAGAAATTAGTATATGGAGCTAAACAAACTATTAAGAATATTAAAAGAGGAAGTGTTAAAGAAGTATTTTTAGCAAGTAATACATCACAAAACATTAAAAATGACTTAAAATATTATAGTAAAATAGCTAATATCAAAGTTAGTGAGTTAAAACAAAATAGTGAAGAACTTGCTATAATATGTAAAAAGAATTTCTTAGTGAGTGTTGTAAGTTATTAAAATGAGAAAATATAATGTTGAGTTAATTGGTTATATTAACACACTAGAAAACATAAGTAAAGTTCATGTAAAAGATTGTTTTATAAATAAAAATGGACAATTAACATTTATTGTTGAACAAAGTGAGGGTGGAAAAGCAATTGGTAAAAATGGTGAGAATATAAAAAGATTAGGTAAAATATTAAATAAAAGCATAAAAATTATAGAGCATAATATTGATCCCATTAAATTTTTAAATAATGTTATATACCCTATTAAAAGTGAAAACATTTATATACAAGATAATGAGATTTGCATAGAAGTTAAAGGAACACAAGAAAAAGCTTTATTAATAGGAAGAAATCAAGAAAATTTAAAAGAAACACAGGAAATAATAAATAAATATTTTCCTTATAAGGTTATTATAAAATGAGTAAAAAATCAAATGGATTAAATGCTGGAAAAAAATTGAAGCAAAGAAGAAAGACTTTTAGAGAGTCAGGAAAATGGTTTAAAAAAAGAAAATATAATCTAAAGAAAAGATCAGATCCTTTAAAAGGATCTTCTCAAGCTAAAGCTATTGTTTTAGAAAAAGTACAATTGGAAGCTAAGCAGCCAAATTCAGCTATGAGAAAGTGTGTTAAATGTCAACTTGTTAAAAATGGAAGACAAATAACAGCATTTGTTCCAGGTAATAATGCTATTAAATTGGTAGATGAACATGATGAGGTTTTAGTTGAATGCATTGGTGGAAAAATGGGCAGAGCAAAAGGAGATCTTCCTTGTGTTAGATGGCAAGTAATTAAAGTTAATGATCAAAGTTTAGATGGATTAGTCCATGGTAAGATAGAGAAGGGTAGAAGATGAACATGAAATTATTTAATAAATATGAATTGGAAACTATAAAGGTTAGCGATTCTGGATTAAAAGATTATATAAATTTAAGACCTGTTTTAGTTCCAAAAACTCATGGAAGATATGCTAAAAATAAATTTTGGAAAAGTAAATATAATATTGTTGAAAGATTGATTGGAAAAATAATGGTATCAGGACATAAAGGTAAAAAACATTTATTAAGTTCTGGACATAATTGTGGTAAAGGAACTAAGGCATATAAAATTGTACAAAAAACTTTTGATATAATAGAGAATATAACTAAAAAAAACCCTATTGAAATATTTGTAAAAGCTATAGAAAATGCTGCTCCTAGAGAAGAAATTACAACTATTGAATATGGTGGAGCAAGATATACACAAGCTGTTGATTGTGCACCACAAAGAAGAGTCGATTTGGCATTAAGATTAATGACACAAGGTGCTTATTCTAAAAGTTTTAATAAAAAAAACACATATGAAGAATGTTTAGCTGATGAAATAATAAAAGCTTTTCAATTAAGTAACAAGAGTAATGCTGTTGCTAAGAAATTAGAATTAGAAAGGCAAGCTGATGCTTCTAGATAAGTCATTTTGGATTATAATAATTCTTATAAATTATTAATTGTTATTTATTAAAATGTATACCATTAAGTTTGGAAGAGAGCATGAGGGTCTTGAAGACTCTTTATTTGGAATGGCTGTAGAAAGAATACTAATAAAAGATTCTATATTTATAGATTCATATAGAATTAATAGTTCACTTAAAGATATAGAAAAGGGTTTATATGGATCAGATAATAAAATATTTGAGATAAAAAATCAAGGTACTATTATCTATCAAAAATTTAATACTTTATTAGGTTATTATGCAAATATTCTTCTTATAGGATTTGATGAAGAAAAAAGTGAAGCTTTTAGAGAACTTAAAGGAAAATTAGAAGAACTTTTAATGACTGATGATATTAAAATTATAAAAAGTAAATTTTTAGCTAAGAAATAATAATATAATACATAATAAATAAATTTAAATATAAGTTGTTTTTCTTAATCTATATGTTGAATCTATTCAAAAAAGAAGAGAAAATAGGTGATTTTACAACTTGCAAAAGATGTAAAAAGAATGTTCTTGTTTCTGATATTAGAGTTGATAAAACTGGCCGTGAATATATATGTAGAGACTGTTATGATTTACAAGAAAGTGCTACAAGAGATGCTGTTCCTACAAAAGAAACATTCATTAAAAAATCTAGTGATATAGGATATGTTTGTGTAAGATGTAAGTATAAATTTAAAAGATATAATTTAAATGATCCCAAAAAAAAATGTCCATATTGTGGTAGAGAAGGTTCTGTTGAAAGAGTAAAGATGGCTGATGAAATATTAAAGGAAAGTGGAAGATTTTAAGTTTGGTATATATCTTCTATTACCCTTTTTTTGTTCCAAAAGAAACTTCTTTTATAACACCATATTTCCTACCAGAATATTGATCTATCCATGCGTTTTTCTTTAATTTTTCATATGCAGGCGAACCTTCTTGACAAAGAATAACAGGAGAATACATTAAATCATCACTACTAAAAGCCATACCTTCTAACGCGTTACAATCTTTATCACCTATAACATCTCCCATTCCATCAACTTTGTTCTTCACATCCAGATGTTCTATACAAATAAGTGCTAAGTTCTTTACCATTTTGATTTTTAAAATATTTTAGTTTATATATTTAGTTATCTTATAATATATATTTTAAAATAAAAACCGCAATATTTATAAATATACTTTTGGTTTTTTGAGTTATGGCTAAAGATAAAATAGAGTTAATTAAAGAATTAATGCATAATACAAATAAAATTAGAAATATTGCTATATTGATCATGGAAAAACTACATTTTCTGATAATCTATTAGGTGGAGCTGGAATGATTTCTGAAGAATTAGTTGGTAAACAACTTGCTTTGGATTTTCATGAAGATGAACAAGAAAGAGGTATTACAATTGATGCTGCTAATGTTTCTATGGTACATGAAGTTGAAGGTCAAGATTATTTAATTAATTTGATTGATACACCAGGACATGTTGATTTTGGCGGAGATGTTACAAGAGCTATGAGAGCTGTCGATGGAACTATTATATTATGTGATGCTGTTGAAGGAATTATGCCTCAAACAGAAACTGTTATAAGACAAGCTCTAAAAGAAAGAGTTAAGCTAGTTTTATTTATTAATAAAGTTGATAGATTAATCAAAGAAGTTAAATTAACACCAGAGGCAATGCAGGAAAGATTTATTAAAATTATAAGTAGTGTTAATGTTCTAATTAATAGAATAGCACCTGATGAATTCAAGAAAAAATGGCAGGTTTCTGTACAAGATGGTAGTGTTTCATTTGGAAGTGCATATCATAAATGGGCTTTAAGTTTTGCTTATATGCAAGAAACAAAGTTAAGTTTTAAAGATGTTATAGATGCTTATACTAATGATAAAGTTGATGAATTTGTAAAAAAAGCTCCTTTACATAAAGTAGTTCTTAACATGGTTATACATCATTTACCTAATCCTAAAGAAGCTCAAAAATATAGAATTCCTCAAATATGGCATGGTGATTTAGATAGTACTTTAGGTAAATCATTAGTAAATTGTGATGCTTCAGGACCTGCTGCTTTTATATGTACAAAAATTGTTATAGACCCTCATGCTGGTGAAGTTGCTGCTGGTAGATTATTTTCTGGAACATTAAAACAAGGTGATATTGTTTATATGAATATGGCTAAAAAAGAAGTTAGATTGCAACAAGTTTCTGTTTACAAAGGAGCTTCAAGGTTACAAGTAGATGAAGTTACAGCAGGAAATGTTGTAGGTTTAGTAGGATTAAGAGGAATATATGCAGGAGAAACTGTTTCTTCTGAGAAGATGGAACCATTTGAAGCTATTAAACATTTATTTGAGCCTGTTGTTACTAAAAGCATTGAAGCTAAAAAAGCAAGTGACTTAACAAAATTAATCGATGTTTTAAAACATGTTGCTAAAGAAGATCCTACAATTAAAATTGAAATTAATGAAGAAACAGGAGAAAATTTGATGCATGGTATGGGTGAATTGCATTTAGAAATCATTGAGAATAGAATTAGAACTGAGAAAGGTGTTGATGTTATTACAAGTAAACCTATTGTTGTTTATAGAGAAACTGTTTTAAGAAAATCTAGAGAAATTGAAGGTAAAAGTCCTAATAAACACAATAAATTTTATTTTATAGTAGAACCTTTACAAGATAATATATATCAAGCTATTAAAGCAGGTGAAATTTATGAAGGAAGAATTAAGAAAAAAGACGATGTTTTAACTAAAAAATTTGATGAGTTAGGAATTCCTGTTGCTGAAAGTAAAAAAATTAAAGATATTTACAAAGGTAATTTACTTATTGACGGTACTCGTGGAATAGTACATATTGGAGAAGTTATGGAAATGGTTTGTGATGCACTTGAACAAGTTATGGATGAAGGTCCATTAGCTCGTGAACCATGTGTAAAATTAAAAATTACATTAAAAGATACTAAATTACATGAAGATGCAATTCATAGAGGTCCTGCACAAGTGCTACCAGCTGTAAGACAAGCTATAAAAGGTGCTATGTTGGATGCTAAAGCTTTAATTTTTGAGCCATTACAAGTTATACAAATTGAAAGTCCTGCTGAATATATGGGGACTCTTTCTAAACTAGTTCAAAATAAAAGAGGACAATTAATAGATATGCAACAAGATGCTGATCATATAACAATACATGCTAAATTACCTGTTGCAGAAATGTTTGGATTAACTTCTGATTTAAGAAGTGCAACTAATGGTAGAGGAGCTCATTTTTTAGTAGATCAAATGTTTGAGAGATTACCAGAAATATTACAAGATAAAGTTATTAAGCAAATTAGAGAAAGAAAAGGTCTTAAAGTAGATGAAGATTTAGCTCCAAGTGAATAGTTTTAGCGAATAATTTTTAAATTCTAAAAACATGTTATATAATATGATTCAAAAAGATAAACTATTAAGATTAACTTTAGATACATTTGATTTAGATGATGAAAAAAAGAAATATTTATTTGAATCACTTATTCATAGATTAGATAGTTTTGATACAGATACAGATTTGTATAGATATATAACTGATAGATTATTAAAAAATTATACATCACCTAATTTTATTAGATTAGATCAACCAATTAAATATGATTCTAAAAGAACATTTCATGATATTATAGGAACTCTAGATAACAATTTAGAGTCTTTATTAAATGAATCTCATAATGAAAAAGATGACAGATTAACTATTGGTGAAACACTTTCTATACTTAAAAATGAATTAGATCCTTTAGATTATTCAATTTTGGAACAATTAGCGCTTCAAGATCCTGAGGCAAAACTAAATTTAAATTATGAAAGTTTAATAAATAATATATCTCAAATTCAAAAAAGAATAGAAATCTTCTCTAATAATGGAGTGAATATATTAATTCCAAAAAGACCAATTATAGAAGTTAAATTTACAGATAAAGATCTTAAGATTATTTTTGGTAGGAGAAACTTTAATGGTAATCCTTTAGCTTATTTTTTAGAGCATTATAGTAATAAAAATTTAACAAGAGGTGAGTTTGAAGATTTAGATAAGAGTTTATTTAATGCCCTTCATAGACATAAACAGATGAAATTAGCAATTCCAATTACAGTTTATAATCATTATAATGGAGACCCTTTAACTTTTTTTGAGAAGAAATATAGGGATAAAAAAATAAGTAGATGGGAATTACAGCAAAAAGATGGAGGATTATATAGAGCTTTATTCGATAAAGGATTATTAGATAAAGCAATATCCGAAAAGATTTTAGGTAATCCTGGACCTAAATATATAGAGGATGAAACTCTTAAGAAATTAAAAGATCTATATAAAAAATATAATGGTATTGCTATTGATGCATCTAGTAGAAGAAATGGTTCATTGTATAGTTATTATACAATTTTAAGAGGTTGGGAACATTTAGATTTAAACATTGGTAAAAAAGGTGGTAGAAAATTAAATAATGAAGAAGTAAATCAGGTTATTGCAGCTTATAAAACATATAATGGAAATGCTAAGAGAGCTGAGAGAAATTTACCTTGGAGATGTTCAACATTCATTAATTATTGGCGTAATGCTGGTTTAGAAATAAAAAGAGGTAATAAAAAATAATATTTATTAGAATGGTAAATGATAAATTAAAATCCATAAAAGATTATTTTATAGGATTTGGTATTGTTGGAATTTATTTTTTAATAATAGTATTAAGTAAAATATTTTGGGATGTAATTTATGGGTTAATTCTTGGTACTTTAATTTTTGTGGTTTTATTACTAACACATTTTATTATATCATTCAAACGAGGAAAAGATAGCATATCAGATTTTACAATAAACATGTTAGCAGCTATAATTGGTTTTAATTTTATTATAGCATTTATTTATTTTGTTATGCCTATTGATTATGGTTATTTACAATACTCAAATTCTACAATCATTCAACCAAAAAGTGATTATTTTACTGATCTTTACTTTAGTGGTGTAGTTTTCACTACATTAGGTTTTGGTGATATACACCCAAAAGGAATCTTAAGATTCATTGCTACAATTGAAGCATTAATGGGATGGATAGTTCTAGCTCTATTAATTTTTGGTATTAATAAATATGTAGAACCTAAAAATCTGAAAAACCAAAAACTTTATAAATAAGATTTAACTCACTCACCGTATCAATTTTATGATTTATGGAGGATATTTAATATGGCAAAAGAAAAACCACACTTAAATATAGTGTTTGTAGGTCATGTAGACCATGGTAAATCTACTACTGTTGGTAGATTATTATATGATGCAGGTATTATAGACGAGCAAACATTAAGAAAATTAAAAGAAAAAGCTAAAGAATTAGGAAAAGCTGGTTTTGAATTTGCATTCGTAATGGATAATTTAAAAGAAGAAAGAGAAAGAGGAGTTACTATTGATTTAACTTATAAAAAATTAATAACTCAAAAATATGAATATACTATTATAGACGCTCCTGGACATAAAGATTTTATTAAAAATATGATTACTGGATCTTCTCAAGCAGATATTGCTTTTTTAGTTGTAGCTGCTGGTGAAGGTGTAATGGCCCAAACCAAAGAACATGTATGGCTTTGTAAAACATTAGGTGTTGGACAAATGGGTGTTCTAATCAATAAAATGGACACTGTAAAATATGATGAAGCTAAATATAAAGCAGTTGTAGAAGAATTAAAAAAATTATTACAAACTGTTGGTTACAAAACAGATATAGTACCATTTATACCAATTAGTGCTTATAATGGAGATAATGTTGTTAAAAAATCAACTAACATGGCTTGGTATAAAGGACCAACTGTTTCAGAACAATTAGACTTGTTTAAAGAACCTGAAAAACCAACAAATTTACCATTAAGATTACCTATTCAAGATGTATATAATATAACTGGAATCGGAGTTGTACCAGTTGGTAGAGTTGAAACTGGTGTAATGAAAATTGGGGATAAAGTTATAGTTGTACCAGCTAGAGATGGAAGAGGAGTTACTGGTGAAGTTAAAAGCATAGAAATGCACCATGAACAAATCCAAAAAGCAGAACCTGGTGATAATGTTGGATTTAACGTAAGAGGAATAGGTAAAAAAGATATTGCAAGAGGAGATGTATTAGGACATGTTGATAATGCCCCAACTGTTGTGCAAGAGTTTACAGCACAAATTGTTGTTTTAAATCATCCAACTGTGTTAACTCCAGGATATACACCTGTATTTCATATACACACTGCTCAAGTTGCATGTCAAATTACAAGTATAGAGAAAAAATTAGATCCTGCTACAGGAGCTGTAATACAAGAGCATCCAGACTTTATTAAGAATGGAGATGCTGCAATTGTTAAAGTAAAACCAAGTAAAGCATTAGTAATTGAAAAACAGAAAGATATTCCACATATGTCAAGATTTGCTATTAGAGATGCTGGAAGTACTGTTGCTGCTGGTATGTGTATAGATTATGTGAAAAAAACAAATT
>JAZDLF010000016.1:0-9337 GCA_043802295.1 Candidatus Woesearchaeota archaeon
AAACGGTAAATATTCAGCAATTGCACAAACCTTTAAACCAGAATATTGTTTTAGCATATCAATAGAAGGATCTAAAGCAATACATAAAGCATCTTTAGAAAAAGATTTTGTTGAAATTCCTGTACCAGCACCAATATCTAACAATAATCCTTTTGGTTTTATATTTTTTTTAATTATATCTATCTTCTTTAATTGTTCTTCTTGATGAAGTTCATTATATCCTTTTGCAATTTTATTATAGTACTGTGTAACCATGTCCTGGGCAAAGTATTTTTATTTTTAATTTTTTTAGCTTTTTAATTGAATTTTGCATTCTACTTGGAGTAGATGTTGCTAGATCTATGCGACCAAATAAATCTTCATTAAAAATTGTATCTCCTGAAAACAATATTCCTTCTTTCCTTAAATATAAACATATAGAACCTATTGTGTGACCTGGTGTTTTTATAACTTCTAAATTATCTATTTTATTTGGAATAGGAATTAATTTTATCTTTTTTAGTTCATCATCAGCTCTTTTACTATAAGTAGCTATTAGAGGATGTTTTTTAAAAGCTTCAATTTCTTCTTTAGAAGCATAAAATTTAGCTTTTTTAAACAAACTTGGGATACCAATGTGATCGTGATGTAAGTGTGTAAATATTACTTTTTTTATTTGAGTTTCACTTATTTTTTTTATTAGCTCTAATGTATTTTTATGAGAACTTAAATCTATTAAAGTACTACCTATTTTATAAACATTAGAACCAAAGTTTTCCTTAAAAGAAAATTTTATTATATTCTTAGATATTTTTTCAATCTTCATGTCTATATTAAAAATCATAAACTATATAAATATTTAACTTTTGGTTTATGTTTATGTATAACGAAATTGTATTAGATCATTATAAACATCCAAGGAATCATAGAGCAATGAAAAATCCTGATGCAACAAGTAGAGTGGGAAGTCCTATTTGTGGTGATGTAATGGAGTTTTATATTAAAGTTAAAAAAATAAATGGAAAAGATATTATAGAAGACATATCATTTGAAACTTTTGGATGTGCAGCTTCTGTTGCTGTTGGTAGCATGATTACAGAATTATTAAAAGGAAAAAGTTTAGAAGAAGCTGAGAAATTAACTGATAGTGATGTTAATGCTAAGTTAGGTGGATTACCTGAGGTTAAACATCATTGTGCTAATTTAGGTTTAAGTGCATTGCATGAAGCTATTAAAAATTATAAAAATAAGAAAAAATAATCATTTCATTAATTCACAAAATCTACATATTTCCTTACTTGCAGGCTCACCACACATTTTACATGTTTTAATTTGCTCTTTTTGAAATTTTTGTTTTATTAAGGGAAGCATTGTTAGAAAAGATTTTACAATAGATTGTTTTATTCCAGGATATTTATTTTCTAATTTATTAATTAAATCTTTAACTTGGTTTCTAAATGAAATATTTCTATAAGGACATTTTAATGAACTTACTTTAAATTTCTTTAAAGAAGTATATAATTTAACCTCTTGTTCTGTTATAAAGTATAGAGGTTTTATTCTAGGAATAAATTTAGAATGCATCAACACTCCAGTTTTAGGACCAAGTTTAGCTGAAAATTCTATATTACCCTTAAATTGATTCATTAGAATTGATTGAGCTTCATCATCAAGATTATGACCTGTTGCTAGTTTAGTTGCATTTAATTCACGAGATTTTTTGTTTAGTAAATATCTTCGAACAACACCACAAACAGTGCATGGATTTTTATTTTTTTTAATTAATTTTATTAATGAATCTTTAAATTCATTTTTGTAAAAATACACTTCTAATTTTACATTCTCATTTTTACAAAATTCTTTAGCAACTTTTAGATTTTTATTAGTATAGTTTTTTATACCCTCATCTATGAATATAGCAGTTAATTTCTGTCTTCTTTCTTTTAATATTTTATTTAAAATATGTAAACATATTAATGAATCTTTACCACCAGAAACACCAATTACTATATTATCTTTCTTTTGTATTAACTTATAAATTCTTATTGTTTTTAGTATTTTTCTTTCTACATAATGTATAAAACAAGGTTTACAAAGTTTTGTTCCATTTTGTGTTATATATACTGGATTTTTATTACAATTTTTACACATTTTATATTCTTAAATTATTTAATAAATTTTCATCTATTTTTTTAACATTGATTATCTTTTCATTATATTTTACTGGTACTAATTCTTTTTTAGAATCACTATAACGTGCTGTTAATGATGCTGCTATTTTAATAGCTTCTTTGTTTATTGTATTTTGTAATATTGTTATTGGTGATGGCTCATCTATGACCTCTAAAATAATATCTTTATTATTTTTTAATTTTAATAGTTTTTGATTTTCATTGTAATTTCTGCCAACTATAATTTTAGATGTTTTATATCTAAAATGACGTCCAAGTTTTAAAATCTCTAAATCATTGTTATTTATATTCTTTTTATATTTTATTAAGTCTATTAATTTTTTTGCAAATTGTGAATCTGTTAACAAACATCCTCCAGCTGGTGTTGCAAATTCTTTGATATTATATTTTTTAACTAACTCTAATTGTATTTTTCTAGATCTACCTTGGATGTTTAATAATTTAGATATATCAACTAATTTTTTCTTTTCAATAATAGTTTTAGGTAATAATTTAGCTGATAATGGCCTTAATAATCTATTTTTTAGTCCAGCTTCTTTTTCTATTACAAATAAAGTTGGTTTATTTTGTGACATTGGTCTTTCACCAAGAACTTCACCTGTAAATATAAAATTAGCATTTATTTTTTTGGCATATTTTTTAGCTTGTTTTAACATAAAAATTTTACAATCAATACAAGGATTAATATTTTTACCATAACCATGTTTTGGTTTTTTTAACATTTTTAAATAATCTTTTGTTATGTCTATTGATATTAAATCTATGTTATACAATTTAGCTTGCTCTATTGCTTTTTTGTTAGAAAAAAATGGTGTTGTGAAATTAATTGCTTTAACTTGAATATTTTGATCTTGTATTAATTTTATAGCTAATAAACTATCTAATCCCCCAGAAAATAATGCTAGAGCTTTCATTTTAATTTGTAATCAATGTTTATTTAAATAATTTTTTAATATAAAAAAATAAAAGAAATTAACAGTTACCACTTGCTGTAGCTGTTTGTGTTGTTAATACTTGATTACATTCACTTGGTTGACTATTGAATCCTGAACATATTCCTTGTTTAAATGCTTCTGATGTTCTTTGTCCCTGGTAATCAACACCATTAATTAACAATGTTGGTGAACCACTTACATCATTTTCTTCAGCTGCTTTAATGTTTTCTGTTAATAATTGTTTACCTTCATTACCTTGCCAACATGTTTTTAACTTGTTAGCATCTAAACCATTAGAGTTAGCACATTGTTCCCAGTTAGTGTCTATGTTTTTGTTATCTTTATTTTGACATAATATAAAATCAAAATATTTATCTGGATTTTGTTTCATTACACATACTTGTATTAGATCACCATTTACTTCAGGTTCTCCGTGTAAACTAGTAAATGTTCCATCTGAATTTGCAGTAGCTATAAAGCGTAATTCAAAGTCTATTTTATCCTTAAGTAATTTTAGAACGTCACCCATTGGTTGTTCAGCTTGAACTCCATAAGGACATTGTGACATTACAAATAATTGTACTTTAGGTTTGTCTGTTTTTGGTATTTCTTGTGGTGTTGATTGTTGTCCAGTTGTTTTTGATTGAGCTTCAAAATCATCAATGTTGATCATACCTCTACCAAAATCTATAAATTTTCCATCCTTTGTTATATAGACTGGAATATTATTTCCATTATATAAAATTTGAACTTGATATAAACCTGATACATCGTCTACAGAAGTAGAACTTACTTTTTCACTTTGTACAACATAATTGTTAATGAAATCAATTGTTATTTGTTCTGCTTCATTTTCGCTTATACTGCCATTTATAACACCGCCTGTGATATCATTAAGTTTGAATAAGCCTATTATAATTACTATGGCTAAAATTACGGTTGTAATCTGCCATATTCTTAATTTTTTTTCTGTCAACATTTTTTAGCATCCTCCTAGTTTTTTTAATTGATCAAGAGATTGAACTCCGGGATATTTTTGACCATTAATAATCCAAGTTGGATAACCTTCTATATTAGCATTATCACATTGAACTTGATCTTCTGTACATTCAACATAGTTTATATATTTAAATGATTCTCCAAATGAATCTTTTTGTTCTTGGCAATGTGGACACCAAAATGCACCATACATTTTAGCACCATTATTTGTTAAACATTTAGCTAAATTATCTTTATCAAGACTATTATTTTTGGCATTAAAAATATTATAATATAAATACATACCAAAAATGACTATAACACCTAAAATTATTATAGTAATTATAGTTTTATTAGTCTTTTTTGCTTTTTCTTTCACTAATATTCCCCCTAAAAGATCTATAATATCAAAAGATTTATATTTAAAAGGTTTTCTATATAAAACTTATGTATCCTTATCCTGTACTCTATAATATAGGTTCTATTGAAATAACAACTTATGGATTTTTTATAGCGTTTGGTATATTAATAAGTACTATATTAGCTGCTAAAAAAGATGAAAAAGTTTATGACTTAACTTTTTATGTTATTCTATTGGGTTTAATCTGTGCTAGACTATTATATGTTATAGAAAATAATATAATATTAAATTTTTATAAATTTTGGGATGGTGGTTTAAGTTGGTATGGCGCTTTAATTGGTGGTATTATTGGTGTGTTATATTATACTAAAAAAAATAAATTAAACTTTTGGAAATATGCTAATAAATTGAGTCCATACTTAGCACTAGGTATTGGGATAGGAAGAATAGGATGTTTTTTAAGAGGTTGTTGTTATGGGATTCAAAGTAATTTACCATGGGCTATTAATTATTTAAATGAATTTAGACACCCAACACAATTGTATTTAAGTGCACATGGTTTTTTGATATTTTTTATATTAAGAAAAATTAAAAATAATCAATTTGCTTGGTTTTTAATTTTGTATAGCGTTGGTAGATTTCTTATTGATTTTTTAAGAGTTTATGATATTAAATATTATGGATTAAGCTTACCACAAATAATTAGTATATTTACATTTTTGATTGGATTAATTCTATTTAAAAAAGAAAGATTTTTAAATACATTATAAATTTATAAATACATGATTTGTTTAATTGCATTAGTTATTTTTGGTATTTTAGGAATATTTTCTATGAAGTATAGATTACTTGCAAAAGAAGCATTTGATTGTACTTTTAGAAAAATTACATTTAGAAAATGTAGAACTAATTTAGACCAAAGAATAAAAGGACAAATTACAGGCAAAATAATGAGACATCATGTTAAAGCAGGTGCTTGGATATACAGGAACTTTGAATTATTATCTTTGATATTCACAATTTTAATGATTGCTAGTTTTATTTATTCAGTTTATAGTGTTTATAATTTAATTGTTTATAGTAATTGCACTGGTGCAACTAATGGTGCATGTATAATAAAAGAAACATGTAAATTGTCTACATGGGAAAGAATTATTAATTATATAAAAAATTTATTTTAGAATTATTCTTCAATAGCTAAATCTATAATTTTTTTTATTAATTCATTATAAGTCATTCCATATTCACGTGCTATATTTGAAAAAGCTGCGTCTTCTGATAAATCTGGATTAGGATTAACTTCTAAAATATAAGGAATACCATCTTTTAATCTTAGATCAACACGACCATAACCTTTACATCCTATAGCTTCATATGCTTTTTTACATTGTTTTATTATTTCTTTTTCTTCTTGTTTTTTTATATCAGCTGGCGTTTTTCTAAAAGTTTGTTTATATGCGAAATTATCTTTAACCCATTTTGCTTCATATGACATTATTTTTGGTGTGTTATCAAAACCTTGGAAAATAATTTCTGAAACTGGAAGAACAATTGGATTTTTCTTTCCTATTAAAACAATAGTAATCTCTTTTCCGTCTATATATTCTTCAACTAATGCAGGACAACCTTCTTTTATTATAAATTTAATTCTTTTATATAATTCTTTTTCATTATTTACTATTGATTTTTCAGTTATACCAATACTACCATGTTCATTATTTGGTTTTACTATTAATGGAAATTTTAAATCTGATCTTAATATTTGTTGTGTATTTTGAAATAATTGAAAATTTGGCGTCGGAATATTATATTGTAAAAATTTTAATTTAGCAAGATATTTATTTGCAGTTATAACCAAAGGAGATGCACCAGATCCAGTATATTTAATATTTTTTTGTTGTAAAACTAAAGGAACAACTGCTTCTTTTATTGGATCTAAAAAATCATCACACAAATTAAAAACTAAATCTGTTTTTAATTTTTTTAATTGACTAACTTCTTCGTCGACAACTATCTCATTAACTTTATGACCTAAAGAAACAAGCGCATTTCTAACTGCATAAACATCATCATAAATACCATCATTGGTATCAATTTCCTCATATTTAGTGTGAAGGATCTCGCGATTATTACGTAATATAGTGATCTTCATATGAAATTATCAAGTTATCAAAGGATGTTTTTGTTTATATACTTTTTCTTTTTTTTAAAATTTTAAAATTATATTTTTGATGCGTAAACTATATATATTCTAAAAAAATGAATTTTGTAAAATGTTTAATGTAAATAAACTAAGAAATGATTTTCCAATTTTAGATAGAAAGATCAATGGAAAACCAATAATTTACTTTGATAATGCTTGCATGTCATTAAAACCTATACAAGTTATTGATAAAATAAATGAATATTATAAAGAATATACTGCATGTGGTGGTAGAAGTCAACATAAATTTGGAAATAAAACTACAGAAGAATTTGAAAAAACAAGAGAAATAATTAAAAAATTTTTAAATGCTAAAAGAAGCAATGAAATTATTTTTACTAGAAATACAACAGAAGGAATAAATTTTATTGGGAATAGATTCAAATTTAATAAAGGAGATAAAGTTTTAACAACAGATAAAGAGCATAATTCTAATTTATTAATATGGCAAAATTTATCTAAAAATGGAATAATAAAACATGAAATTGTATATAGCAATGATGATAATACTTTTAATTTAGAAGAATATAATAAAAAAATTAAAGGTGTAAAATTGGTTAGCATGGTTCATACGAGTAATTTAGATGGATATACAATTCCAGCTAAAGAAATAATAAAAATTGCTCATGAGAATGATGCGCTTGTTTTATTGGATTGTGCACAATCAACACCACATAAATTAGTTGATATAAAAAAATTAGATGTTGATTTTGTTGCTGCTTCAGGTCACAAAATGCTAGGCCCAACTGGAACTGGGATATTATATGGCAAAGAAGATTTATTAGAAAATATAGAACCTTTTAACGTTGGTGGTGAAACAGTAATTGATAGTACATATGATAGTTATACATTTGAAAAAATACCACATAGATTTGAGGCAGGATTACAAGATTATGCTGGAATAATTGGATTAGGAGAAGCTGCTAAATACTTGATGAATATTGATTTTGAAAAACATGAATATGAACTAAATAAAAAATTAACAGAATTTCTTGAAAAACATAAAGAAATTAAAATTATTGGACCTAAGGATGCTAAGCTAAGAAGTTCTATTATTAATTTTATTCATGATAAAATAAGTGCTCATGATATAATAACTATCTTAGATGAAAGTTCTAATATAATGATAAGATCAGGCGCACATTGTGTTCATAGTTGGTTTAACAAACATAAATTACAAGGAAGTTCTAGAATATCATTATATTTTTATAATACAATTGAAGAAGCAGATTCTTTTATTGAGTCTTTTAGTAAAATAACTAAAATTTTTAATTAAAATGAAAAAAGTTTTTATTAGTGCTATAATTGCATTTGTCTTTATAGTTGGTATTATAATTGGTTTTTATTTTAGCCCTACAAAAACAAAAGAAATTGTTATTAATAAAAATAATATTGAAGAAAAACAAATTGAAAGTAATATTGTTGCTATTGATAATGAAGGTAATGGTGTTACAGCAAAATTGGTTACAGAAGTAAGACCTGGCCAAGGTTTGGTTTTAGTTAACATTAATAAAGTTTTAGCTGATTTAAGTACACAATATAGTGCAAGAATAGCTGCACAAGCTGCAAGTAATTATACAAAAATATCTTTAGATAATGTTGATATTAGTTATTCTATAATAAGCAATGCAAGTGTTGTTGGAGGACCTTCAGCAGGAAGTATGATGGCTGTTTCTACAGTAGCTGCTTTAGAAAATAAAACTTTAAATGGAAGTGTTTTTATGACTGGTACTATTAAAGAAGATGGTTCTATTGGAGAAGTAGGTGGTATTTTAGAAAAAGCTCAAGCTGCTAAAGAAGAGAAAGGAACATTATTTTTAGTACCAAAAGGACTTGGAGAGTCTATAGTAAAATATAAAGAAGAGCGAAGTTGTAGTGATTATAATGGCATGCAATTTTGCGAAATTAAATATATACCAGAAAAAATTAATATAGGAGAAAAAGTTGGAATAAGAGTTAGAGAAGTTAGTAATATTCAGGAGGCAGTTAAATACTTTTTACAATGAGATATAGAAGCATTAGAATATTAAATATTGTAATTTTTATTTTGTTAATATTGTCTATTATATTAAATATATATTTATTTAAAAATTGGGATTTTAAAAAAGAAGTTTCAGAAAAAATAGTTGCAAATATTTTAAAATCAAATATGAGTTCAGATCCTTTGTCAACACAAGGATATGTTAAAGCTAATGTTAGTGTTGTTTTGACTAATTTTTTTGTTACATATGATTGTAAAAGTCTATTAATGGCAACTACAGAGCAACAAGCATTAAGTATCCAAAAAGGCATTGATAAAACTATAGAAGTAAGACCATGGACACATGATTTAATAAAAAGCATGCTAGATTTTTTTGATGTTAAAGTTTTAATGATAAAAATACATGATGTTGATAGAGATGGAGTTTATTATACTAATATTTATTTAAAAGAAAATAATAAAACTTTATTATTGGATTCTAGACCAAGTGATGCTATTGCTTTAGCTTTAAGAACAAATGCGCCTATATATGTTAAAAAAGATTTAATTGATAAATATGGATTAAAAAGTTGTTAATAGAAAACTTTATAAGTAATTATTTGTGTTAAAAAATTGTTAAAATGAAAAAAGTCTTAATTTTATTTTTGATATTGTTATCATTAGTTTATGTAGTTAGTGCTCAAGAAAGCAATGAAAGTTCTAATATAA
>JAZDLF010000017.1:0-15509 GCA_043802295.1 Candidatus Woesearchaeota archaeon
TTCTTTCATATTATTATATAAGAAATAACTTAATTTAAATATTTATATTATTTAATACCTATTTTTAAAAAGAATAAACCTTATATAAATAATAAATTTAAAGTTATATATGTCTAAAGAAATAGTTAAAGATGCTTTTAATTTAGAAATTATATGCTTAGTACATGATAGAATGATTAGTGGAGACTTAGATTTTAAAAAGAATTTGTATATAAAAATGGGTGATGCTTGTAAATCCGCTATACTATATATTGAAGGTCAAAAAAATGTTACAAATAAAGGCCAAATATTTCCAGGATCCACAAAAAATATATCTTCAAGGAAAGCAATATTAGAACTAGATAAACAAGTTTCTGAAATGATAGCAATAGGAAAAATTTTAGCAGGAGGAATTACAGATATAAAGATTAAAGAAACAGGACAAAGTCTATTTTTAAGAATTCATTATTTAATAGATGGTAAACCTGATAATTTTGTACATCATATAAAAGTTAAAAATAGAAGCCTTTATTTAGAATGATTATTCTAACTTAATATATTTCCCATCATCCATTATATGTATATTCTTTCCTGATTTATAACCCATTTCTTCAGCTAATAAACCCATGGGCATTAGTTTTGTTTTATCTCCATGTGCAGGAATTATATGTTTAGGATTAGTCATTTTTATTAAATCTCTCAAATCTTCTCTTTTACAATGCCCAGAAGCGTGAATATCAGTAAATATTCTCAAACCTTTTTCTCTTAATTTTCTTTCTAAAGCAGCTCTATTCAATAAATTAGGTTCAACTGGTATTGTTTTACAAGAAAATATTACACTATCTTCTCTTTTAAATTTAAATGGTAAAACTCCTTGTGCCATTTTATTTAAAACACTTCTAGGTTCACCTTGATTTCCTGTAACAACAATTAAGTATTTTGATAAATCTTCTTTGTTAAACTTAGAAACTCTTTTTTTTACTTTATCACTATAACCAACAATTTCAACATGACTAAAATTAACCAATTTTAAGTTCTCAGCAGCTTTAACATATTTCATTAAAGATCTTCCTAAAAACACAACTTTTCTATTTAATTCAGAACCAAAATCAACAATGCTTTTTAATCTAGCAATATGGCTTGCAAATGTTGTGACAATTATAGCATTCTTAGAATTATCAACACCAAGTAAAACGTCTTTTAGCATTTCTCTTGCAACTTTTTCACTAGGAGTTTTTCCTTCTGAACTTGAATAAAGACTATCGCAAATCAAAGCAATAACATTTTCTTTACCTAATTCTTTTAGTCTTTCATAATTAGGTTTTTTACCAACAATAGGGTTATTATCAAATTTAAAATCATTAGCATATAATATTGTTCCTTTTTTAGTATGAACAGCAATTATAGCAGCTTGTAATGTACTATGTGTTACATTAATCATTTCAATTTCTATATTATCACTTATTTTAATCTTAGATCCAGGATTTATGGTTTTAATATCATTATCAATTTTAAGATTATCATCCTTCATCATTCTTGTTAATACCTCAATTGTAAATGGTGTTCCTAAAACAGCAGCATTTTCATATTTTCCAGCTAAATAAGGAACAGCTCCAATATGATCCAAATGACAATGACTTAAACAAATAGCTTTTACTTTATCTTTCAAATGGAATAAAAAATGATCGTTAGGAATAGCCTCCAATTTTATTAATTGATTAGCTGTTAAATCTTGTCTATTTCCACCTTCTTCTTCAAAATCAACAATTTTTTGCAAATAAAACCCCATATCAAATATAACTATTTCATCATCTATCTTAACAGCAGACATATTTTTGCCTGATTCATTAAATCCTCCAACTGCAAAAAATTCTATCATTTTTTAGTGTATTTTTGTATTACCAAAACAATTGCAAATAATATTATTAAATAGCCTGCTAAAATAAATATTGTGTTTCCAACATCACTTAAATTAGAACTAAATAATATTATTTTTTTAAGAGCACTTTCTGCTAAAACAAATGGATTATATAAAGCCACGTCTTTAATCTTAGATAATACTTCTAATGGTAATACTGTATTTGAAAATAATAATAACAAACTACTAATACTAATAGCTCCTAATGTAGCTGTTTCTTCAGATTTAAATAAATAACCAACAATCATTCCTAAAAATATAAACACACTTGATATTAATAATAAAATTAAAACCAAACTTGCAATGCTTAAAGAACCTTTTACAAAATAAACAACTACTCCAAATAAAATTAATAATTGTAATGAAATTAATATTATACTGCTTAAATAATTTCCAATTATAAACCATAACCCATTTACAGGTGTTATAAAATTTCTAAAGTAAGCACTTGATAACTTTTCTCTAATAACCATTGTACTTGATAATAATACACTAACAAATAATATCATCAATACAACCAATGTTGGAAATAAATAATTCAAATAAGTTTTATTAGTCTGAACATTTTCTATTTTCATTCCAATAGGACTAACAATTTTCTCAGCATTTGTAATTTTAATGCTTGCTATATCCGATTTTACTTGTTCTATACTTACTTTAATAGAATTTATACCTTCTACATTACTAGAAACACTACTTTGAGTGTCAGCTAAATCGCCAATTGCAAAATCTCTAACATTAGTTATATTTGTTAATTTAGAATTAGCTTCAGCAGTTTGATTTCTTGCATTTTCTATTAAGTCTTTTACAGGATTAAATACACTAGTACTTAAATTATTAGCAGTCGCTATCTCATTTATTTTATCTTGTATAGCTTTAAAATCGATACTAATTGTAGAAACATCAATTTTATTTAATTCTTGAACTGTTTTGCTAATCTGATCATTAACTTTTTGATTATTAGCAACTAAGCTATCAACAGTCCCAGCTTTACCACTAATTTCATTATTAGTTTTATCTAGCACATCTAAAATTACTTTAGTTAATTCTAAACTTACTTGTTCAGATCTTATAGAAAAACCTTCTGAAATAGCATCTATCAAAGCATAAACTAAATTTACTCTAGAATTATCAACATAAAATGTTACACTATCACTAGAACCTGCTTCTAAATTAGCAGGAAAAACAGCACAAACATGAATTTCTCCATTTTTTAAAGAATTTATACAAGCATCTTGCGAATCAATCTTAGTAACTAAAAATTGTTTATTACTAATTTCTTGTAAAATACTTTCACTTAAACTACTATAACTAGAAGAATAAACACCAACTTTTATGCCATATAAATTAGTGGTATTAAAAGCAGCTCCAACTAAAATAGAAATTAATAAAGGTCCTAATATAACAATTAAAGCAGAACTTTTACTTCTTAACACTAATTTAAGATTTTTCTTTATTATAGAATATAATATATTAATTAAAGCCACACTTCTAATTTTTTTTACTATTTTACTATTTCTTATTAATTTAGTTATCTTCATTTTTTAATTAAATATTCAAATATCTCATCAAGATTCGGTTTTCTAAGCTCTATATGATTAATTTTTTCTTTTTTCTTTTTAGCCAAATCTAATATATTATGAATTATTTTTTCAGGATTAGATGTATAAATTACAATTCTATGATGAAATCTAATAATATTTTTAATATCTTTTTTATTAAAACTTCTAATAAATTTATCATAATTACCAGAAGATAACTCTAGGTGTATTTCATCATACTTAAAGTATTTATTTCTTATATCATTAGGACTTCCAACTTCTATAATATTACTATTATTTATTATAGCAATTTTATCACATAAATGTTCTATCTCCCATAATAAATGAGATGTTATTATTACTGTAGTTCCTCTTTTATTTATTTGATGAACAACATTTAACATATCTTTTCTTAACATTCTATCCAAATCATGTGTAGGTTCATCTAAAATTAAAATTTTAGGATCATGTATTATTGCACAGGCTAAATCTAATCTTCTTTGCATACCAGTAGACAAATTCTCAGCTAATTTATCTTTAACATTATTTAATTTAACCAAATTTAAGACTTCATCTATATGATTATCAACAAATTCTCTAGTTAATCCATATAGTTCTCCAAAATATCTAATGTTTTCTTCAACAGTTAGTTTATCATAAAAACAATTATCTTGTGTAGCAAAACCAAAAGTTCTTCTTATTTCTCTAGAATTTTTAAAAATATTTTGGCCATTATATAAAATTTGACCATTATCTGGTTTGTAAAAACCAATAATTAATCTTAATATTGTTGTTTTTCCACTTCCTGATGTACCTATTAAACCTAATATTTTACCTTCTGGAATTCCTAGAGAAATATTATTTAAAACTACATTATTACCAAATTTTTTTGTAACACCTATTAGTTGTATAATATCTTGCTTATCAAAAGAATACTGTTTATTTATAATTTCATTATGTTTTTCTTCTAAAATTTTTTCTTTTTCTATGTTCTCAACAATTTTTGGTATTATTTCTTCATTTTTGGTTTCTTCTACATCTTTATATCCAAATAAAGATTTATATGGAGAAATAACTCTATTCACCCCTTCTTTCAGGTTCACCATAACATAAATAATATAACTTCTATTTTTAAATTTAACGATTTTATTATATATAATCCATTGAAATACACTAACTACAAGTTAATAGAAAACTATATAAATAAATTTGATACTTATTAAACAAAAGAGAGGTGATTAAATGGCAATTGATATTTATATTACAAATATTATAAAAATTATATTTGCAATAATCGGTGGTCATTTAGCAATAACAAAAATATTGCCTATGCTTAAAGATTTTCTAGATGATTTTATTAGTGATAAAGTCATGAAAGGTTTAATTTCTTTATTAACTATTGTTATTGTTGTAATAGTAGCAACTTTAGTTCTAGAATTTACAAAAGCAATTGGAAATCCTATTTTAAATTATATTGATTTAGCAAAACCAATACTAGATATTATTACCAAGTTATTCGATTATTTACAATATGTAGTAGCAGTAGGATTGATAGCATATGCAATTAAAAGTCTAAAAAAATAATTTTTATTTTTTATTCAAATATTATGCTAGCATAGCCAACAGCATTATCATAATTATTTGTTATATCTCCACTTGTATAATAATTTAATAATCTTGCTCTTCTAGCACCTAATTTTTTACAAGTTTCTATTGTAATAGCAATAGCACTATAACCACATATAGTAGTTCTTGTTTTATTTATATAATTCAAAAAACCATTTGTATCTAATTTTTCAATATAACTAATAGCACCTTTATCTAACTCATATAAATTTTCTTTAATTTTGCTTGTAAAAGGTTCATAACCATAATTCCTACCACAATGTGTAAAATCAGAACTGGCTATAATGCATATTTTTTTGTTTAGACTTGTTAAAGCTTCTGCAAATAATTTACAATAGCCATAATCAATATCACTTACAACAATAGGTAAAAATTTAAAATTTTTATTTATGTAATATAAAAAAGGTAGTTGTACTTCTATATCATGTTCATATGCATGAGCTATTTTATCATCTTTTAATTGTGGAAATTTTTCCATTAATGCTTTTCCTAATTCTAAATCAATTTTAACATTCCCATATGGTATTTCCCATGCATCTCCTATATAAGTTGAAAATTGAGATCCATATCCTGTATGATTAGGTCCTATTATTACATAAGTATCTGGTTGTTTACATTCAGCTAATTCTTTATAAACATAAGCAGCTCCTGGTCCTGAGTAAGCATAACCAGCATGAGGTGATATAGCACCAAATATTTTTTTATTTTGTATTTTTCCAGGCAATGATTTTGGTCCAAATTTATTCATAAAACAATCTTTAATTTGTTTATTTAAACTGCTTAATCCAGCAGCATAGAATTGTCCTGCAAAATTAGCCCTTCTTACTATCATCTTCTTTTTTTAATTAATTTTTTAATTTCTTTTAAATCTTTTTGTATATTCTCTATTTCTAATTCAGCTTTTTTATTTATTCTATAATCTTCTGTTGCTCTAATTCTATCTCTTTCTTCTTGTCTATTTTGACTCATTAATATTATTGGTGCTTCTATTGTAACTAAAACTCCTAATATTAGATTTAAGAAAATAAATGGATAAGGATCAAAACTACCAATTTTAGACTCTTCAAAAAAAATTACTGTATTAATTATAACCCACAAAAATAAAAATGATATAAGGCATATTATAAAAAACCAACTTCCACCAAACTTAGTTACTGCATCAGCAAATTTTTGACCTTTTGTTAATCTATGTCTATATGGAACAAATTTCTTTCTATTTATCAAATTCACACCTCTTTTAATATAAAATAGGAATAACTAATATATAAATATAATTATACCAATTATAATGGTAACAATAACTTTAAATAATAAAAAATATCTATTTTTTTATGGCAAAATATCAAAATGATAACAATGAAGATGATGTAGAAGATATATATGATAAAGAAACAATGGAAGAAGCAGTAGAAGATGATGAAATCTCTGAACAAGAAGAAGGTTTTCTTCAAGGTTATCAAGAAGCTCTAAAGAAGAAAAAAAGAAAGCAATGAAAACATGAGAAAATTTATTTTTTTATATCTATTTCTATTAATCTTTTTAATAGGTTGTAGTAATAAATTACCACAACAAGTTATGGAGACTAATTTAACTAATATAATCACAGAAAATAAAACAATAGAAAATAACACAATATCAAATATAATTGAAAACATTAAAAATATAACTGAAGAAATTTCTAATCAATCTGATGAAACTGAACTCCCAGAAAATACTTATAAACTATATGTTAATAATAAAACAATTGTTAATTACAAAACAATAATTTTACAAAATATTAATAATGAAGGACATGTAACAATTAGTGTTGATAATGTAACCTGGACAATTTATCAAACTAAATTTTCTGATATAATAAATGGTTTAGAAATACAAACTTTAGAAATAAATTTTAAAGATAATTATGCAATTTTAGAGATTAAACCTTTTATTCTAAAAAAAGATAGATATATTGTTTATAAAGGCCAAATTTTTAAAGTAAATAATATAACAAATATTACATTTAAAGATATCAACTCAGATGATTCTATTTTTTTAGAAATATTAAGTGGACGTAATTTAATTGGTAGATATGATATAAAAGAGGGTGATTCTATAACAACTAATAATATAACAATAACAAATATTAAGGCGTATCCACGTGAATTAGGTTATGAATCTTATGCAATAATTAGAATTGTTAAAGATTAAGATGATAATAACTTTTTTGCAGTTTTGTAAAGCTTAATAGCTTTTCTTAATTCTTCTGGATTTGTTATATCTTCTTCTTGAGCAATTTTAAATATGAGTTGATCTAAATTTTGCGCGCGCACCCCAAACAAGCGAGTGTTGTAGTCAAGGCCGCTCCCAGCAACAGCATCAGACCTATTGACCAAGTTCCAGAGGAACCAATCACGCATTGCTGGATTTTCTTGGTCATCTGGTAAACATATACCCATGTTTTCATTATAACCATATATTTCTTTAGCTTTAGCAAATATTAAATCTGTATATTCTTCTAACAATGATTTATCATCTTGAGCTAATTTAAGCCAAATAGGATGTTCTTTAGATTGTTGTTTGGTTAAGCTATTTCCATGTTTTATTTTATTTCTATCAAATACTTCATATTTTTTAGATAATTCATTAAATTGCTCTTGGTTTAGTATTAAAGAACCATTATTTAATTTAGAATCTTGATTAATACTAAGTAAATGTCTTGAGTTAGGTTGTATTATTAATTTATTATCATGATAAGCTAATGCATCTGCTGTATCAAAGTATTTATTTAACCAGAAATTTGTTTCATTTTGATCTTTGCTTTGAATAGCTTTTATTCTGTTTAACATTATATCTTTAGTAGTTAAAGGTTGATAGTTTTCTTTAACTAGTAAAGGCATTATTTGATTATATGTACCTTCAAATACTTTATAATCTTGTATTAGATTAGTTTTCATAATGTTTCCTCTCTAAATAAATAAATAGCAACTAAAAAACAAATTGCAAATAGTGGTATCAATACTAATTCTCCAACATCAAATAAATAAGTTAAATAATTTCCTTGTAAAAAATTAAATAATCCATTTAAGTATTTAATAACATTTATTAATAAAAATAACCCTAAAAAGAAAAATCCTAATATTAATGCTTTAAATCCATTACCTAATTTTAAATCCTCAAATTTCTTTATTTTAATCATTACTAAAATACTTAAAACTATAAAAACAAAACTCAATATATTAATTCCAGTTATTATATAATTTTGAATTGCCATTTTATAAATCCTCAAATTTTATGCTTTTCTTTAATACTTCTATTTTTTCTTTATCCTCATTTAATTTTTGTTCTAATTTCTTTAATTGTTTTTCTTTCTCTACAAACTCATTTAATTGTTTTTCAAATTTATTTTCTTTTTCTTTATAATAGTTCTTGTCTTTATTAAATTTTATTTTTTCAAACATAAAGTTATCCTTTTCTTGTTCTATTTGTCTTCCTAAAGCTTCTAATTCTTGTTTTCTTTCTTTAATTTTAACTGAATCTTGATCTAATTTTTGTTTTAATTTTTCTAATTTTGTTCTTAAAGAATCTAATTCTTTTCTTTCTGTAGTAATATCTTCTTCTTTAGCTTTTAAAAAGCCTAAATCATCTCTAACTTTTGCTTTTTCTTTGTCTAATTGTTCTTTCTCTGATTTTAATTTATCTTGTATTTTAGTGTTTTTATCAGTTTCCACAGCTTTATCTTGTAGATCTTTCTCTAAATCATAAAGTTCTTTAGATTTTAATTTTAAAACTTTCTTTTGTGTATCAATTTTTTCATATAATCTATCTTCTAGTTTTCTATAAGAATTTTCTAAAGATTTTTGTTTGTCTTTTAGTCTATCTTTTTCTTTTTTTAACTCTTCTTTTTCTTTATTTAATTTTAAAATTTCATAATCTATTTCTTTTTGTTTCTTTTGTAATTCAATGTATTTATTTTCCAAAGATTTATTTTCACTTTTTGTTTGATTTTTTTCTTTAGAAAACTCTTGTTTTTCTTTTTCTAATTTTGCTATTTTATTCTTAATGTCTTTTTCTCTAACAGTCAATACTTTTTCTTTAGAATTTAATTTATCTATATCTTTTGCTATTACTTTCTCTCTTTTTTGTAAATCTTTTCTTCTTTTTTCAACGATTTTTAACTCTTTTTTTGCAATTTCTGATTCAAATTTATCTTTAACTTCTTTGATTATTTTAGCTTTAGGACCTTTGATTGATATATATTCATTTAAATTAAGTATTGTAATAATAAATAGAACTATTAAAAACAAAACAGAATCTAATATATCTTTATCAGCACTTTTTATAAAATGAAATTGTCTTATTAAAAATGGTATAAATAGTAATAAACTAACATCAATTAACCTTTTAGCCTTGAATAAGTCCAAAATACCAGAATGTTTAGCATTAAACCATGTATAAGCTGCTATTAGTAATATAAAAACAACAACATATCCTTGAATATTAAGTAAGGTATCAAAAGCCATCTTTTATCACTTTTATATAGTTATCCTTGTTACTACTATTGATATATAAATCTTACTCTTTTATTTAAAAGCACCCTGTACTATTAAAGGAAATATTATACTAGCATCACCATGCACTTTAACCATTTCTCCATCAGGTTTTATTTTACCCCAAGAAACAGCTTCATCAGGCAAAGCTCCTGCATCACTACCATCATATTCTTCAGCTGTATTTAGATAAACAGCATAATCAGCACCATCTCTAAATAAATTAGAATTACAAATAATATGTTTTACTAATCCAGCTCCAAGTATTATCAATCCTGATTTCTCAGCATTAATCGCTATATTTATCAATTTCATATGATCTTCAGATATATCAAGTTTCAATTCTTTATTATTTTGCTTAAAAAAGTATAACATATCACCAATACTACCATCAGTTATAGCAGGACAAAATACAGGAATCTTATTTTTATAGCACCAATAATAAATAGATTCTTCATCATTAATTTCTTTTCCTAATTCATGAACAAATTCACTTGGATTACATATTCTATTTTCTTTTTTTTGTTTTTCTAATAATCTATTAAAAACAGATTGTATAAATTTTTCAAATGCTATATATCTATCATTAGGAACAAATATATTACCAATTCTATTAATACCTTGTTCTCTAAGATCTTTACCTTTAGCTCTAAAATCTCCTAATACAAATGGTTTTAAACATTTTATAATATCTTCTTCTATTCCTCCAGCAGTTGTTACAATAACATCAACAAGTTTATTTTTGGCTAAATAACAAATAACATCTCTTAATCCAGAACTAACAATATTACTTGTATAACCAAAAAATATAGTTGCTTTATTTTTTCTCATATTTTTTATTATTTCAATAGCTTTGCTTAAGTTAGTAGCTTGATATCCTGTTGTTTCATAAGCTTTTAAGAAATCATTAATATCAAAGTCTTTATTAAAATCATAACCTTTTATAGTCTTTCCAGTAACAGATTTGCTTTCTTTTAATATAATATCTCTAGCTTTTCTCATAGGTTTTAGTTTAGAATAGCTATTTAAAAGCTTTTTTAATGATTATATATCTTAATTAAAAGATAATTTTATATATAACCACTTAATTTTTTATATTATGGAACAAACATTTATTATAATTAAGCCAGAATGGGTTCATTTAGCTCAAGAAATATTAAATGAACTTGATAATCATGGCATAAGAATAAAAACCTCTAAAATTGATTCTATTCCTATTAATATAGTTGAAAATCATTATTCAGCTCATAAAGAAAAAGTTATTTATCCATGGTTATTAAACGAATTCGTAAACAAACCAGTTGTTATAGCTATTTATGAAGGTGAAAATGTAGTAGAAAGATTTAAGGAATTAATAGGTCCTACTGACCCATCACAAGCTTCTAAACATACAATAAGGGCTCGTTATAGTAATGATTCTAAAGAAAAAGCAGAAGCTGAAAAAAGAACAGTAAAAACTGTAATTCATAGATCAGGTTCTATAGAAGAAGCTCAACAAGAAATTCAAATCTGGGAACATCTTTTTAATTAAATTATCAACTTTACAATAGTAACACAATAGAAATATTTATAAACTTTATATTTTCTATAATTAAATATGTCATCTAAATATGCTAAATTTAAACAAGAAGAAATTTTTTTAGGTCATAGACTATATAATTTATTAGAAACAATAAAAAGAGGAATTAAAGTAGTTGGAGATGGTACTATAATAAATAGAAATCCTTTAGAAACTATATTGCATTATGAAATACCAAATATGATAAATGGTAATAATATAAAACCAATATCTAAAAAACAAGTAAATAACACAATACAAGCTCTTCTTTTCCTAAATTATATAAAAAGTTCTAGTGAATCTTATGAATTAACATCTAAAGCAAAAAGAAAAATAGAATAATTATCTTGTATATTTACCCATTAATTGTCCTTGAGCTAATATATGTCCTTCCATAGCATTAATCAATTGTTCTTTTGTAATTCCTGGCTCTAAATTAAGTTTTGTGTCTAAAGCATATACTTTAAAGAAATATCTATGAGTTCCTGATGGAGGACATGGTCCATCATAACCAATTCTTTTACCACTATTTATTCCATGTTTTGCACCATTATTTAATATTTTATCTCTTGGTATATTTTCACTTAATTTTTTAATTATAGGCAAATCAAATAACACCCAATGTATCCATACTCCCATTGGTGCATCAGGATCATCACAAATTAAAGCAATACTTTTTGTATTACTAGGAATATTGCTAAATTCTAAAGGTGGACTTATGTTTAATCCATCACATGTATATTTTTTTGGAATAAAATCTTCATTTATAAAAACCGAACTTTTAATTTCCATTTTGCCTCCTTTTGTATCTAAATTAGGTTTACATGAACTAACTAATATTAATATGATTACTAAACTTAAATATTTTTTGAACATATACTCTCTATTAGTAAAACAGACTTATTAAATTTTCTAATATAATAATTCAATGATATAAATGTTTAATAAACATAAAATCACCATATTTAATTATGGGTGAAATTGCTGAAAGAGTACAAAAATTAGAAGGACTAGTAAAAGGTTTAGAAGAAACATATAGATCCGATTTAGAATGTGATATACATATTTTAATAGACCCAAACTTGGTTACTAATCATTTATATCTTTTAGATAAAGATTCTTCTCAAGTTAAGAATTATCTTTTTCAATTAAGGTATAAAATAGGACCAACTGATATTCAAAATATTGGAGTTATATTTCCATTAAGAAAAACTGCTTTTATTAATAATTCACATTCGCTAGGTAAATATCCTTTGATACACAAAAGAGTTTTTAAAAAATTATTTGATTTATTTAAGAAAAAAGGATACTCAGTAGATTATTCTTTAGAATCTGAATATGCTTTAGTTCAATATTTAACAAAAATAGATCCTAGCTAAACACCAAAAATTATATTAATACAAACAGTTTCTAATTTTACATAATAAAGGGGGGATATATATGGTTAATTATTCTAATGCTATAAGAAAACCATTTCTTAATATAGGATATTTAGTAATTGGTATTTTATTAAGTACTTTACCAATAATAAGATGGTTTGCAAAAGGTTATATTTTAGAAAATTCTGGATTATCAACAAATAGAGTTCCAATAAATAAATCTCCAAAATGGACAAATTTTAGTGATCTATTTGTAAAAGGTTTATTATCAAGTGTTATAGCAGTTGTCTATTTTATTCCTGCTATTCTTGTTCTTTTGCTTGGTGCAATAGCTATTTTTACTTCCTTAGTTGTTAATTTTATATCAACTAACACACTTGATACAATAATCAAAGGACAAGCTTCTCCTAGTTTAATACAACAATTTATACAACAAAATTGGGTTACTATTTTACCATCTTTAATAGCAATATTACCAATATTATTACTAGCTCTAATTTTAGGAATCTTAGCTTTCTATTTAATTCCAGTTGCTACTTTATCTTATATTAACACAAATGATTTTGGTCAAAGTTTTAATTTAACAAGAGTTTTCAAAAAAGCTTTTAGATCTAAATATTTTGTAGCTTGGTTAATGGCTACAATAGTAACATTAGTATTAAGCGTAATATTGCATTTTATACCATTAGTAGGTAATGCAACAGCCTATTTTATCTCAGGTGTTATTGCTTATAGTATATATGGTCAAGTATACAAAGAAATATAGAAAACTTTAAATACTAATATTGCAGTATTATTATAGTAATACCACAACAATGTCAAAATCAACAACTCTTAGTTTTACAGTACCAAATGAGCTAAAACTAAAGCTAGATGCTATAACTCATATTGGTTACTATGATTCTTTATCTGAGTTCTTAAGAGATGCTATTAGAAACTTATTAAATCAAAATAAAAATATAAGAATAGCAATAGCTTTCGAATTATACAAAACAAAAAAAATTTCATTGCCAAAAGCAGCTGAAATAATAAATGATTCTCTAGAAGAAACTGAAAAACTATTAAAAGAGCGTGATATTTAATGTTCCAAAAACACATTAATGAATTACCTCGTGATTTTAATATTTTAGTAAACACTAATCTTGAAAATAAACTACAAGTTCTTAATATTTTAGATGATTTGCACACAAAAGGTATTTACATATCTTTAAACAAACCTGTAAAAAATCTAAAAGATCAATTACAAAAGAACAATGTTAACACAGAAAATCTATATTTTATAGATTGTATAACAAGATCAATAGGATCATTTCACAGAATGCCCAAAACAGAGTATGTTTTTAATTTAAAACAATTACACAAATTAGAACATGCAATAACTACAATATCTAAACATATAGGTTTATCTGAAAAATTCTTAATTTTGGATTCATTACCAAATTTATTACAATATCATGATAAAGAAACAACTCTAAAATTTTTAAGATTTCTTAATAGTAAAATGCGTGATTTAAGAATAAAAGGTATTATAATTAATGATCAAACACTAACTGATGATTTCAAAAAAGAATTAAATTTAATTTTTGATAGAGTTATTCAGCTGTAAAATCATCAACACTATGCTTCATATCATTATCACTTTTAATAACATTTCTTGATTTTAGATATTCTTTTGCCAAAATCCAGAAAAATAAAGCTAAACTTTTTTTACCTTTATTATTACATGGAATTACTATATCAACATAATTAGTTTCATTATTAGTATCACACAATGCTATTACAGGAATACCAATTTTAACAGCATCGTTTATAGCATTTTTATCAGGCCATGGATCAGTTACAATTAAAACTTTAGCTTCTATAAACTTGTCTAAATTTGGGTTAGTTAATACTCCAGGTGGATATCTACCAGCAAAAAACTTAGCTCCTACCACTTCTCCAAATAATTCTATTGCTTTCCAACTATTTTCTCTCCTTCCTACAACAAGAATTTCTTCTGGTTTAAATTGAGCTAAGAACTTAGCAACAGTTCCAATTCTTTCATCTATTTTTTGAACATTAAAAACAGCTAAACCATCACTTCTAACTTTGTAAACAAAACCTCCCATATCTTTAGATTTATATTTAGTTCCAATATGTAAACCTGCTTTAAGATACATATCCAAGGGTACTAATAATTGTTCTTCTGTCATGTTAAGAAATTAAAATTAATCCTTTATAAATTTAACTAAAATAAATTTAATGATACAAATGTTTATAAATTTATGTATGATTACAGAAAGAATGCAAATTAAATATTTAAAAAATGAAAAGAAAGAATTAATACTTCAAGATAAATCTCTTAGAACAGTTGTAATTCATGATATTTACTGGAAAGCTTTTTAACTTAAAGATAATGAAAAACAAAATTCAGAGTATAACATACAACATATCACTCAAATCATTGATATACCTAATATACTCTTTGAAAAATTTTATAAAAAAGTAATAAATTTTCACACTCATTTAAGTTATGATACTTTACATGGTCCTAATCCTGGCACAATTATATCTTTAGAGAAAAAGATTATAGAATATATAACCTAAATAATTTATCTTCTCTTTTTCTTTTTAACAGCATATCTTTTTCTAAATAAACTATAATCCCATAAAAATAGAAAACCAACTAACATTACAGGTAAACTCAAAAATAAAACCTCTTTTATAGAAATACTACTTGAAAATAATAGTCTAAATATTGGTAAAAAACTTTCCATTATTAATAATAATCCACCTACATCTTCAAATTTCAATGCAAGTCCAACTGTTAATAACACAAGTAATCCTGGTAATATATTGATTATTACATAAGCAAATTCTTCTAAAGGTAAAAATACACCCCATACTAACCAGAATGTTCCTACTATAATTCCAAGAACTCCAGTAACTGTTTTTAACTTCACCATTTTTTTAAAATAAAAAAATAAAATTAGAAGTTTT
>JAZDLF010000018.1:0-3835 GCA_043802295.1 Candidatus Woesearchaeota archaeon
GTTGCTGCTATTGTTGATACTAAAATATCTCTATTTCTAACATGACTTAATTCATGAGCTAAAACTCCTTTTAACTCTTCTTTGTTTAATAATTTTAAAATTCCTTGAGTACAAGCAACTGCTGCATGTTTTGGATTTCTACCGGTTGCAAAAGCATTTGGATTATCAGTTGGAATAATATAAATTTTTGGCATTGGTAAATTTGCTTTTTTTGTTAGTTCTTCTACTATTTCAAATAAAATAGGAGCTTCTTTTTTTGTAATCGGTTTAGCACGATACATTGCTAAAACTATTTTATCTGAGAACCAGTAAGTTACAAAATTAATTATTATAGCAAATATTAAACCATATAATAAACCAGTCTGACCTGCTATAAGTCCCCCTATTAAAATTATAATTCCAGCTAGTAAACCTAGCAATAAAACTGTTTTTATTTGGTTAAACATATTTTTATTATTGATTTTTTAGTTTATAAATTTTTAGAATTTCAAATATTAATAAGTTAATTGGTTTACAATTCTTCTTATTATAGGTATTACAATTAAAGATGTAGGAAAACCAATCATAAAACCAATAACAAATCCTCTAACCCATATTTCAAAAAAATTTGGAACAAATCCTAGGTTTATTATGGTTAAAATTAAAGATATTGAAAAGGACATAGTTAATGACATAAAAAATCCGAATATAATGTTAGAATATTTTTTGTTTATTTTTATCATATATTTTATTTGGGTATAAGAATATTTAAATATTGTTGATTATTGCATAATAGTATGGTTTATAATATTGTTATTGGTAGAGATGAGGCTGATAAAAAAAGATTTGGTGAACAAGGAACTATTTTTTTAGGCAAAGGTTATGTTAAAATGGGTGAAACTACTTCTTTAAGTAATAATATTTTACTAGATGTTTTAAGATCTCATATAATCATGGTTTCTGGTAAGAGAGGTAGTGGTAAAAGTTATAGTCTTTCTGTTATAGCTGAAGAAATGTCAAGATTACCAGAAGGTATTAAGGAGAATTTATCTGTTTTAATTTTTGATACAATGGGAATATTTTGGACAATGAAGTTTCCAAATGAAAGACAAGAAAAATTATTGCAATCATGGAGTTTAAGACCTGAAGCGATAAATGTTAATATTTATACCCCTGTTGGTTTTTTTAGACAGTATCAACAAGAAGGGATACCTACAGATTATTCTTTTTCAATAAAACCATCTGAATTAAGTGCAAGTGATTGGTGTAATGTTTTTGAAATTAGATTAACAGACTCTTTAGGAATATTGATTGAAAGAATAATAGGAAAAATTAATGAAGAATTAATTAATTATAGTATTGAAGACATTATAACTTATATCAAAGAAGATATAAAAACAAATAATGAAATTAAAAATGCTGTTGAAAATAGATTTATGGCAGCTAAAAATTGGGGGTTATTTAGTAAACAAGGAACAAGTATTGATGAAATAATAAAACCTGGTGAAACGAGTATTATAGATATTAGTTGTTATACAAATGTTGGTGAAAATTGGAGTATTAAAGGTCTTGTCATTAGTATTTTATGTAAAAAATTATTAAATGAAAGAATTTCTGCAAGAAAATTAGAAGAAGTTCAGGCTATTCAAGCTGAAACTAAATATTTTTATGAAGAAAAAAAGAAAGAAAATCCTATGATCTGGATTATGATAGATGAAGCTCATGAGTTTTTGCCTAAAGAAGGTTCTAGTTCTGCAAGTGATACATTAATACAATTATTAAGAGAGGGTAGACAACCTGGAATAACTTTAGTTTTAGCAACTCAACAACCAGGTGAAATTCATAAAGATGTTCTAACACAAAGTGATATTGTAATTAGTCATAGATTAACATCAAAACTTGATGTAGAAGCTCTTAATTCAATGATGCAAAGTTATTTGTTAGCAGATTTACAAACTTATTTGAATAATTTACCAAAATTAAGAGGTTCTGCTATAATATTAGATGATAATTCTGAAAGAATATATCCTATGAGAGTTAAACCTAAATTAAGTTGGCATGGTGGAGAGGCTCCAACTGCAATCAAAATTAAGAAAAGATTAGAATTAAACCTTTAAATCTAAACAAATTCTATAAACATAAGGAGAATATTTACCACATTTGAATAATTTAACATGTTTAAATTTTTTTGAATATTCTTTTATAATATTATCAAATTTAGAACTTTCTGAAAATAAATACAAATGAATTGTCCCTTTTGGTTTTAATTTTTTTAATGCTAAGTTTAGATAAGTTTGAGATCCTTTTGGTAAGGGCATTATTATTCTATCAAACTTTTTATTTATTTTTGGTAAAAATTTTTTAATATCACCTTGATATAGTTCAATATTAAATAATTTGTTCAATTGAACATTTTCTACTGCATACTTATGAGCAATTTTATTCAATTCAATCCCATAAATTTCTTTTGCTTTTGTATTTTTAGATATAATTAAACCATAGGGCATAACTCCTGAAAACATAACTAGAACTGATTCATTTTTTTTAGCTAATTTTGAAATTCTTAATCTTTCTGAACTTAAACGAGGTGAAAAGTAACATTTTTCAATATCTAATTTTATTAAAATATTATTTTCTTTATGAATTGTTTCTTTTGTATTGATTCCTGCTAAAAATTGTAATTTTTGAGTTCTATATTTTCCTTTATGAATACTTGATTTTTTCAAAATAGTTTTTACATTTTTATGTTGTTGTAAAATTGTATCTGCTATTAACTTTTCATATTTTTTTATTTTAGGTTTTATTTCAATGATACAAATAGAACCTGTTATATCATATGCTGCTGGAACATATGGTAATAAATTATTGGGTATTTTATTTTTTAGAATTTCTTTTATTTTCATTTAAACCATCTATCTAAACCATGTTGTTTGTTTTTTTCTGCTTCTTTTAAGTTAATTAAAGTTTTATTTACTCTCTCTTCTGAAAAATTATGTTCATCTACTAAAATCTTTTTAATTTTTTCTTCATCTACAGATTGCCATTTTAATTTATAATCTTTTATAACAGGCATATTTTTGAAAATAGCAAAAATTTGTTTCCAATTAAATTCTGCTTTAACTTCTTTGAATAATTCATCAAAATTTTTATATTGTTGAACTAGTTTTAGAGCTGTTTTTGGGCCTATTCTTGAAACTCCACCAATATTATAATCAGTTCCAATTAATATTCCTAAAACAATTAATTGATCTTGATTTAATTTTAATGATTCTAAAACCATCTTTAAATCAATTAATTCTGGTTTTATTGCTATTGTAGCTCCAGAAGGTAATTTTCTACGTTGAGATAATGTTAAATTTGTTACTAACTTAGGAGATCCATATAATAATGTATCATAATCTGAAGAAGCAACTGCATATGCATCTCCTCTTTGACACATAAATGCTGCTTGAGAATCTGATTCTGATGGAGATTGTATTATTGGAATACCAAAAGCTTGAATAAGTTCTTTAGATTCAGTAACCATTTGTGGTGTTAATCTAGAAGTTCGCTTTGCTAATTTATACATTGAGTCAATATCTTTTTCTTCTTTGGCTTTTTGAAATTCTTTTTCAGCTAATCTTTTTCTTTGTTCACGTTCTTCTTGTTCTTTCACTTTTAATAATGGAGGTTTTCCATCAAAAACAAAAAATAATTTTATGTTTTGAGATAGTAAATTAGATGTTCTAGAAAAAATTCCTTGTAAATGTGATGTTATTCTGCCTTTGGAGTCCATTAAAGGGGTTCCATCAGGCTGTCTTATTGAAGATAAAAACTGATAGATTGAGTTAGATGCATCTACTGCAATTGTTTTATT
>JAZDLF010000019.1:0-2396 GCA_043802295.1 Candidatus Woesearchaeota archaeon
AGTTATCATATAGTAGTAAATAAAAATAATTATTCAAATGACCAAACATATCCAATCACCGTTCAAAACCCTAATCCAATCAAACCTGATTCTACAATTTCTAATGGACAAATTACTCAAATAAGTTTTTCTATAGATAAACTTAGCAATTTAACTTTTAATACATTAAATCAATATTGTAATCCTATATCAGAAATTGGTATGGAGGTGCGTGGCTCAAAACTTATTGGAGCTCCTAATGTATATAAATTTGATAATTTATTTACATCAAATTCTGCTGGCAAAATTTTATTACAAAATATAGAATGGGATACTTATACTCCAGCTCTTACAGATTTAAATCACACAATATACGGCACCTCCCCTATTCAACAAATTAATATTTTACCAAATACAAATCAAAGTTTTACTTTTATTTTAGGACCAAAAACAAATAGTAATCTTCTTATTATTGTAAAAGATTCTTCAACAAATAATTCTATAGAAGGCGCGGATATTGAATTATCAAGTGAAAGTAAAAGTTTCAATGAACATAAATTAACTGGTGGTAGCATTTGGGAACAAAAATCATGGATTGGTGGAAGCGGCCAAATTAATTACATTGACTCAACAAAATATTTTGAAGGGTTTAATATTAGCGCAAACGAAATACCAGAGGCATTAAGATTGCTTAGTTATAATGAAGGACTTACATATGAATCTTCTGGATATTTAATTTCTTCAACTTTTAATAGTGGAATAGCATCAAGCACATTTACAAATATAGATTGGCAACCAACTTCGCAAAGTCCAACAACAACAGTTAAATTTCAAATTGCTACTAATAATGATAATGAGACTTGGAATTTTGTAGGGCCTGATGGAGCTTCAACTACTTTTTACACTGTTCCCGGAACAACTATATATAATAATTTTGCGCGATATGCACGTTATAAAATATTTCTTGATACTTCTGATACAGTAATAACTCCAGTAATAACAAATGTTAATATAAATTATATTTCAGGATGTTTTACGCCCGGTCAAGTTATATTTACTAATTTACAAAATGCAAATGATTATCAAGTAAAAGTTATAAAAAGTGGATATGTAGAGCAAACTATTTCTAATTTAAATATTGTTCAAAATAATCCCGACCTTCAAATATTATTGGAACATTGAGAATAATAATTAGTAATATGTAATAAGTAAAAGATAAAACAATATCAAACAAGCAAAACAAAGCAACAGATTTAAAAATTAAAAGTTCAAAGTTTAAAATTAAAAGTTAAAAATACAAAAAAATGTCAACTGAGTATATAGTTTCTGTAAGAAAGCAAATAAATTATAAAAATTTTTTTCTTAAATAATCTGCTCTCATTAACGAGAGTAATGTTATTTTATTAATTTAATTTATAAAAAAATAAAAGTTTTTTCTCCTTTTTTTCTTCATTTTTTTATTTTATTTTACCTTGAATTTATAACCTTTATTTATAATTTTTATTAACAAAATTTAATAAATAAAAATTATATTAAAAAATTTAACAAAAATAATAAATTGGTAAAATCAATATCAATCAAATCTAAATTATTTTGTTTTGCGCGCAAATATTCAGCTACTGACCCAACATAACTTTTAATGGTTTTGGGACTATAATTTCTTAATTTTAACATATCTTCCATTTCTTGAAGCAAATATTGGATAGACCCTTGCTTATTCATATTTTTTTGTTATAATAAAAACATTAGATAACTGTTTGTTTGAATAATACCATAAGTTTGCATAATACACAAATTTTTACACATTATCAAGCAGAGAGTTTGTATAATAACGAGTTAGGCGCAATTTACCCTTCGCATATGTTTAAAAAATTAAGATCGGCAGGCACAAAACTGAAACGTGAAATCAAAGTCTATCAACTCGTCCGAAAAGACAAAAGGACTCCTAAGATGGCCAAAATTTTACTTGGAGCTGCAATTGGATACGTATTGCTTCCTTTTGATATTATCCCCGATTTCATACCAGTATTAGGCCAGCTTGATGATGTCATTATTGTGCCTGCCTTGGTTTTCTTTGCATTAAAAATAATTCCAAAAGAAGTCATTGATGATTGCAGAGCTCGGGTAAACAGCGCCTAACACGGCATAAGCGGTTCAGGGCAAATGCGATTTATTATTTACATTAATGAGTTGCATTTGCCCTTCACCCAAATTTTTATTTCTTTTCTATTTTAAAATATATTAAGGAAGCGAAATAAAAACTTCGCATATCCAGATACGTTGTGCAAAATAAATTTTTTATCTATACTGAAATTAATTAAACGTTTAGTACATTGAACTACGAAGAAAAACCAGATTGGCGCATCTAATAAGAGATAAAAAATTTACATCGCACAACACGGAGTAAACGGTTCAGA
>JAZDLF010000020.1:0-29892 GCA_043802295.1 Candidatus Woesearchaeota archaeon
AGTTCAAAGAATTTTTCTAATTTTTTTGTGAACCAGGTCATTTAATTAATTTACCTGCTTTTTCGAATTTTATTTCTTGATTTAATAATTTACTTAAAATATCTTTCAATTCTACAATTTTAACACGAATTTGTTTGGTGCTATTTCTTTCTCTTATTGTAACATCTTTCTTTTTTAAACTTTCACCGTCTATTGTAATACAATACAAAATGCCAACTTCATCAGCTCTAGCATATCTTCTACCTATAGAACCAGAATCATCATAAAATATATCAAACCATCTTTCTTTTAGTTGTTTTTCTATATCTTTTGCTAATTTAGGCATATTTTCTCTGTTTACAAGAGGGAATATAGCACAATGATAAGGAGCAATTAATGAATTTAGAGATAGATAATTTCTATCTTTTTCTTCTTTAAAAGCACATTCTAAAATAGCATATAAAGTCCTGTCAACACCTGCTGATATCTCCCAAATATGAGGAATAAATTTTTTACCATTATCATTAAATTCAAGATTTGTTTTGGAGTGTTCCATATGACCCTTTAAATCAAAATTAGTTCTATAGTTATTAGCTATTATTTCTAACCAGCCAATACTTGTTTCAACTTCCATATCAAAAGTAGCTAAAGAATAAAATGCTCTTTCATCTTTATCGACTTCTCTAAATCTTATTTTTTCTAAAGGAATACCCATTTTATTCCAGGTTTGTTGAGTTCTAGCAATATAATAAGCTATTAATTTTCCTGGAACAATCTTTTTATCAACTAATTCTTGAGTTGTGAATTTCTCTACTTTTTCTTTTCCAAGTTTTAATATATTTATTTTATATCCTTTAATTTCTTTGAAGTTTTCTATTTCATTGATCTTATCAGGATCAAAAAATATCTCTGCTTCCATTTGTGAGAATTCTATTGCTCTAATAATACTTTGTCTTGGGCTTATTTCATTTCTAAAAGCACCACCTGCTTGAGCAATACCTTTAGGAAGAGTCATTCTCATTGTTTTTACCATTCTTGCAAAATTTAAAAATATAGATTGGCAAGCCTCTGGTCTTAAAAATGTTTTAAATTCATCTTTTTTACCAATAATTGTTTCAACCATCATATTAAATTTAGAAACTTTTGATAAATCACTATTACATTTAGGACATTTTATTTTATGTTTTATTATTAACTCATCTAATTTTTCTATAGGAGTTGATTCTGGAACATTTTGTTTTATTTTTTCTGATATTAATTTATCAGCACGCTCATACCTTTTACATTTTAAACACTGTAAAATTGGGTCTGCAAATGATTTTAAGTGACCAGAGCCTTCAAAGACTGGAGCAGGAAGAATTTGAGAACCATAAATTTCAAGCATATCTTCTTTTTGTAGGAGTTCTTTTCTCCATACTTCTATAATCTTTCGTCTTATTGCTGAACCAATAGGACCAAAATCCCAAAATCCTGCAGGGCTATTTGGATATATTTCTGCTGCTTGATAGAATAAACTTTTTCTTGATGCTAATTCCATTATTTTATCATAAGTAGACATTTTTTATTGTAAATCTTGTACATTTATAATATTTTTGTATTGTATTCTTGGACAAGCTGTGTTAACCCATGCTTGTATTTGTGGGAAATTTTCTAATTCTACTAAATTTAAAGTGTTAAACAAAAATAAATAACTTTGTTTTTTTGTTTTTTTCTTAAAATCAAGAGCTTTTTTTAAGTTATATTGGCCTGGTTTTAAAGAAATTAAAATTCCAATTTTTTCTGCATTAAGATATTTCATGTAAGAACCCTTTATTTTGGACTTAAATCCATTAATTTCTTCTTTATTTATTAAATCTAATTTATTTGTTTCTGGATTAAAAGTATAAACTGGTTTGTTTAAATCAGAAGCTAGCTTTATAGGATGAAATTTACCTGTACCAATAAATAAGAATGAGTCTATTTTTTTAACTATATTTTTTGCTGTTTGTATATTACAACCTAAAATAGAACCAGCTATAATTGAATTTTTTATTATTTTTTGAATTTCTTTTAAATAATCAGAATATTGTATTGTTGTTACTAATCCGATTTTACCTTGTAATTTTATATTTTTAATTTCGTTTAAATCTAGTTTTGCTTTAGCAGGTATATATAACACTTTCATGTGTTAATTGCTAAAATATTTTAATAAATAACTTTCTATTATTTGTATTTACTGACTAGTAGTTATAAATAGGAAGATTTATATATTAGAAAGTATATATTAAATATACATTAAAAGGAGGCTAAAAATGTTACAATCATTAAAAAACAAAGGTAAATTATTAGGATTAGTTGGTTTAATATTTGCTGCTACATCTATTACATCTATTGGATGTATTCCTAGACATATGACTTATAAAGATGAAGCTTGGAAATATGCTGTAGAAGAACAAAAACAAATGAATTATAAAAGACGTAATTCTCAAGCTCCTATTCCTCAAAGAACTTCAGATCCAAATTATCTAGGTATGTCTCATGATTCATTAATAAGTGGATCACAAGAAATACAGATAAATACTGGTAGAACAAGATAAATTTATTTTTTTATTTTTTCTATTTTTGCTTTTTGAGATATAATTGCTGAATTACCAGAAGGATCTTCTATAATTATTTTTAATGGGACATCACCAAATTTGACTTTTCTTATTTTTTTTAATAAATTTTTAGCATGTTTTTTGATTTCATCATCTTCTGAATCTTTATATTCATCTTCAATTATTTTTTCAAATCTACTTAGAATGCCCTCTATATTTGAAACAAATCCAATAGAAGCAGGTCCAGGAGTCATAGACATTCTTAGTTGAGGTATTTTAATAGTGGCCTCTGAAGATTTTACAATTCTAATTTTTAAATCTTCTTCTGAATTAATTTCTATTGTATAACGTGAAGGTTCTTTTGATTCTAGAGATTCAATATCAGATTTAGAAAAATTACAATTAGAACATTCCATTGAAAAAATTAAAACTTTTCCAAAGTAAGGAATATCTTCTTCAGATTCTATTAAAGTTAAATTTTTAGTTCCACATAAAGGACATTGTTGTTTTTCTAATTTTTCCATTATAAATTAAAAAAGAAATAGATTTAAAAGATTTTCTAATTTAATTCTATTATTTTTTCGATATCTATATAAATAATATTATTACTCGTAATTTATGGTTGTTATTGAATCTCTTGACGGAACTAAAAGAGATATTAATTGTATAGGATGTGCTCTTCAAAAAGGAAAAATTAAGAGACTTGGTGATATTGTTGCTGAAACACAAAACTTTGTTGTAGAACAAGATTATGAGATCCCAATACCTGGATTTTTGGTTATTTCTTCGAAAAGGCATATTATTGGTTTTGCTGATTTTAATGAAAATGAGAAAAAAGAATTTATAGACCTAATTTGCAAACTAAGAAAAAGCATGCTAGATGCCCTGGATATAAAATTTGTTAATTATTTGTGTAGAGAAGATACAATAGATAGTAAAACTAATCCTTCTCATTTTCATATGGCATTACTACCAATATATGATTGGATGAAAAAATATGCAAATACTATAGAGATATTAGAATATAGTAAGAATAACATGAAAACAAAAGATAACTTAGATAATATCAAAAAATCAATGTTAAAAATTAGGTCATATTTAAAGAAATTATAGAAAATTTACTTTTCTGAAACTTCTTCTGTGTCTGTTGTTCTGTAAACTTGTGCAAATGAAGGGGTTACAACAATCCAATCTTCACCAAAACCTGCTATATCACCTTCAATAGCATCACATGTTTTTTTAATTTTATTAACAGCTCTTTTAAGTTCAATAATATCTTTGTCTTTTAATGGTTTAATATTAATTAGTGCTATTGTATAACCTTCTCTTAATGCATCTAAAGTTTCTTTTATATCTGCAAACTCTTCAATCACAAAAGGTTTAACAACAATCTTAGATCTCTTTCCAATGTCTTTTTTTGTATCAATTTCTACGTAGTCTTCTTCTGGATATTCGCCATAACCTGAAGAAATTCCAAATAACTTTTCTTTTAACTTTGAAAACACCATTTATTTCACCACGTTGCTTATTTATTTAATAAATAATAGGCCATATATAAAGATTTCTATTTAATGGACTCTAATTGACTCACAACATTCCATATCTGCGTTCGAGTGTAAACAGGTATGTTTGGATTATCTGATAAGTCATCTAATTCTTGTAAAGCTTTGTTAACTCTAAGATCTAAAGTTAGTTCTTTTTCTTGTTGTAAAGCATCCATAGCTGCCTTTACTTTAGATCTTATATTCTTTGGAACTGTTAAATCTTGTTCTATCTGTGATAAACTTTCTAAAATTTCTGGAGATATCATTTTTTAATTTGTTTTAATACTTCAGATTGTATAGAATCTGCTTTTTCTTTAATCTTTTCCTCTTGTTTTTCTATATTTTTAATTCTTATATTAAGAATTTCTCTTTTAGAGTTTAAATCTTTTTTTAAATCTTCTTTAGTTGAATGAACCATTATAGGACCAATTATTTTATAGCATTCTTTACTTATATCTAATTCTTTTAGAGCATTTTCTATTTCTAAAATTTGAGCTTGAAAAGTTTGTTTTTGTATCATAAAATTTTGTAAATTTTGTTCTAGTAATTGTAATTCAGCTATCTTTTGTTCAGTTTCTTTTGTTATTTTCATATTGCTTTAACTTTTGTTGATGTTGTCCTGGGTTTGAATAATATTTTAGAACCACAATAGGGACATCTTACTTTTTTCTTTAAGTAATCTTCCTTTATCTTTTTTCCACAATTAAAACATTTGTATAGTAACATTTTATATATAATATGCTTTTCCAGCAAATTTTGTGTTGCATTTTTTACATAACCAAATTCCTGAAGCTACTCTTTTAGCTTTAAATCTTAAACAATAAGGACATTTTTGTTTTTTTCTTTGTTTTTTTTCTACTTCTAATATTTTTGTTTTTAGTGTTTTTCCATAACGTGTACCAAAACGTCCTGTAGATCCAACTTTTTTTGTTTTTGACATTTGTAAACTTAACTTTTTTTATTTTAAAAAGCTTTTGTTTTTATAAAAATATGGGGCTACCAGGATTCGAACCTGGGTCATCCGCTCCCAAAGCGGAAAGGCTAAATTGTCCTTAATAAAAAATTTATTAATCCAGACTACCCCATAGCTTCGTGCTTTGAAATAAAATCCCACGCTTGGAGTATCTTAACCCCATTTAGAAAAATGAACTTTTGATTTATAAATCTATTGAAAAACTTATTTTTTCTTTTCTTCTTTTGCAGGAGCTTCTTTTTTAACTTCAGCAGTTGGAGTTTCGGCTTTTGCAGGAGCTTTACCTTTTTCTTCAACCTTTTTAGTTTCAGTAGGAGCTGCTTCTGCTTTAGGAGCTGCAGCTTGAGCAGCTTCTTGTAGAGCTTTAATTTTCTCTTGCTCTTTTTTGTAAACTTTTTGAATTTCTTCAAGATCTGCTTTTAATTTATCTAATTTTTCTTTAGAAACTTCTGTTTTTTGCTGTTTGATCAAATCATTATAAGAATCAATTTTTTTTACAAAATCTTTAGCAGGAATACTTTCAATTAAAACACCCATTGAATTACAAGAGCCAATAACATTTTTTACAGCTGCTTTTAGATCATTTACAAACATAGATTCTTGTTTCATTTTAGCAATTTTAATTACTTGTTCTATAGAAATATTACCTACTTTTTCTTTATTAGGAATACCAGAACCTTTTTCTAAAGTTAATTCTTTTCTAATTAATTCTGACACAGGAGGAGTTCCAATTTGAATTTCAATATCTTTTGTTTTTACATCGATAAATAATTTAACAGGAACTTTCATTCCTTTAAACATAGAAGTTTTTTCATTTATCTTGGATAGAACATCTGGAATATTAATTTTTAGTGGACCTAATTTCTGTCCCATTTCAGGCCCAGCAACTGCTTTTCCGCCTTCTACAAGTAATTCAATTTTTTCTTTTTTACTCATTTTCTTTTTCTTCTCTTCTAATGACTTTAACTGCGTCTAATTTTACTGTTATTGGTATTGGAACAGCAGCTTCTAGTAATTCAACTATAACTTCTTCTTTTGCTTGATCTATTCTTGCAACTTTTGCCTTTTCTCTTTTAAAAGGACCAGAAATAATTTCTACAATATCATTTTTTTGAATATTAACTTGAACTTTAACTTGCTCAAGCATGTGTTCTATTTCTTTGTATTCCATTGTACTTGGTAATAAACCACGAGCATAAGGAACTCCATGAAAAGATTCTTCCGCTGAACTCCTATCTTTAGCTTCTATGAATATATAACCACGTAAACCATGAGGTCTTATTAAAGCATAAACATCTAATTTTTTCTTTTGAACATGAGAACTAACAAAATCTAATACTTGATCTTCACGATTTGCTGTTGTTCTTAAAGTAAATATCATCTTATATTATAAAATTGCCACATCATTTGAATTATAAAACCTATTATACCAATAGCTAATATACCCATACCAGATATTTTAACTATTATTTTAAGTTCTTCGTTATTTGGTTTTTTAGTAACTTTTAAAACTCTTATACATTCTTGTACAAAGTTTTTAAATTTTGGTAATAAGTTATTTAACATAAGTAGAAATATAAAATAAAGGCTTTTTAAATTTTTGTATTTTTAAGAGCCTTTTAGAAAGAGCTTTCTTATAGCTTTCTTAGGAAGAAACCTAGGAAAGAAAAGTTTTAGTAAAAAAATAAAGAAAAATTTAGGATTTAAAATCCTAATAACATCGTCCAGTAGCTGGATTACAACCAAGTTTACAATATGTTAAACCATTCCATGAGCAATCTGCATTTTGATATCCTTGGTATTTTGTACTATAACACTTTTGTCCTACAGTACATTGTGAAGTTGTTGGTGTACTTGAACCAGCACCAGATCCTAAATTGCTTTGTTGTATACAAGCACCATCTTTACAACCATTTGGACAATTTACGTTAAATTCTTCTTTAAGTAAATTATTTTCACAATAACCTTCTCTTAAAGTATAGCTATCTGTGCAAGCATCATATCTGTCTATTAAACATGAACCATCAGAATAACATTGGGAATATCTACCCTGTACATAATAGTTCTTTCCATTATCTGAGTCTTTACAATTAACTACAACTGTTGGATTTTTACAATACCCACCATAACAATATTGACTACAACATTCAGAATTTTTAAGACATTTAGATGCCAATGATTTACATGTTTGTGTTTGATTTATACACTGTCCATTAATACAAGAATTACCACAACATTGTGAATTAGTTGAACAGTATCCTTTATCACCTATACATGTTTGTTTTATACATCTATAACCATCACTACATATAGAACCAGATGGACAATTACAATATATTGTTGAACCACAACCATTATCCCATTTACCACAAACAGAATAATAACTATTTAATTGAGAACATGTTTTTGGTATACATTTTGCTTTTCCTATACATTGTCCTGTATATAGATCACATCCATAATTACAATATACTGCATTATACCAATTTCCATTAGAATCACATTTTTGCATCCAATTAGTATATTTACCATTAATATCTTTTTCACATTTATATTGTCCTGAAGAACATCTTTCTATTTGTTTTGTACATTGTCCTACATTATTACAATATGATCCAACTGGACAGGTTTTACAATTTAAAGTTCCACATTGTGCTTTGACGTAACCACATTGAACATTTAATGATGTACATGTTGGACATTGTATACATTTATATGTTCCTTTTCCAACTGTAGAATCATCACAATATGTATTTGGAGTTCCACAACAATCACTATATTCACTACATGTTTCTCCAATATATTTACATGTTTTTACACATTTTCCATTACTACATATTTGATTAGTAATTGAACAGTCAGTTACATCTTGTGTTTGTAATTCAGCTGCTATAGCACATCCACCATCAATACACTTATAATGGTAACATGATCGCATATTTACAACAGTGTTTGATGATGAGCAACCAAATCTCCAATTATCACAATAATCAGAAGGACATTGATTATTGCTAGTGCATGTTTGAGATGTAGTACTTGTACTAGCACTAGATTCTGCCAGTGGACATGCTAATCCTACACATGTATAACATCCTTGTGATTCAATAGGTTTTCCGGTTGTTGTTCCACAATAATTGTAATCAATGCAGGATCTGTATTGTTTATTATAAGCACAAGTAGTCCATGAATTACATTGCCAATTTGGTGTACATGTTTTTGTTTTATTAATACACTGTCCATTAATACATGAATTACCACAACATTGATAATCGTATGAACAATATGCTAAGTCGCCTATACATGAAGGTGGTGGAGGATTATAAGGAGTTGTTGTACACTTATTATTAACACATGATTGTCCACTTGAACATCCAGGAGTACAAGTTAATTCATTACCACAATTATTAACAAATTTTCCACATGTATAACTTAATGAAGTACATGTATCACATGTTTGTGAATCTGAAGAACAATAACCACTCTTACATATATTATTACAACAATCAGAGTTTTTTTGACATTTTTGTCCAGGATTTATACAACTTTTAGAAGGGACACATTTTCCTATATTATTACATATTTCACTATCTAAACAAGTTCCACAAGAATCCCCACATCCATCAGAACCACATTTTTTTCCTGTAGTTTTACAATTTGATTTACAACAATCAGAAGGACAATTTTCTCCTGTATTACATACACCATCACCACATCTAGTTTGTTCACATACATTACCAGAACATTTACCAGTAGGGCATTTATCTAATTTTTTACAAATAGGAGTATTACCATCACAATAACAATTATATAAAATACCATTTAAACAATTACATCTTTGTTTTTGTTGGCCAGATGAATCAGTCCAATATACACAACCACCATAAGCAGAACAACTAGGGGTAGATGCACTCGAACTTCTACTTTTAAATATATCCAATATAGAATTACCAGTTATATTATTTGCTGATATAAAACCAATAAATAAAAAAACTAGAGTTAGAAAAATAATAGTTTTATTTTTAATATTTACCACCTCTCTTTTTATATACTTATATAGAAAATAGGTTAAATTTGTTATATATATATACTTTTTGGTTAAGAATTAATTTATAAAGTCAATACCTAATTCATCTTCAATTTCTTTTTTGGCTTTTTGAGAGACTTTCATTTTTGGGCCAAATATTTGTGGTGAATTAACACCTGTTACTATTAACATTGCTCTTATTGTGTGAGCTAAATCTTCAGAAATTTGAGCACCCCATATAATTCTTGCATCAGGATCAAGTTTTTCAGATACTGTTTCAACTACTTTTTTAGCTTCTTCTAAAGTCATATCAGGACCACCAGAAACATTAATTAGAGCTCCATTAGCACCTGTTATATCAACATCAAGTAATGGATTATTAATTGCTTTTTGAACTGCTTCTACAGCACGATTTTCTGTATCTGATTCACCAACACCAATCATAGCGACACCACCACGACCCATTACAGCTCTAATATCAGCAAAATCAAGATTAACTAAACCGGCTTTTGTTACAAGTTCTGAAATTCCTTTTACTGCATTTGTTAAAATTTCATCTGCAACTTTAAATGCTGTTTGTAATGGTAAATCAGGAGCTAATTCTAATAATTTATCATTAGGAATAACTATTAATGTATCAACAATATTTTCTAGTTTTTCTAAACCTAACATGGCATTTTCATATCTTCTTTGACCTTCCATATTAAAAGGCAAGGTAACAATACCAACTGTTAAAGCATTTACTTTTTTTGCTTGTTCTGCGATTATTGGAGCTGATCCAGTTCCTGTTCCTCCACCTAAACCACATGTAATAAAGACAATATCAGCACCATTTAATTTTGATTTAAGTTCATGTTCGGATTCACGAGCTGCTTCTTCTCCTACTTGGGGAATAGAACCAGCACCTAAACCATGAGTTATCTCTTTTCCAATTAAAATTTTGACATCAGCATTTGTATATAATAAATCTTGAGCATCTGTGTTAACAGCTATTGTTTCTGCACCTGTAACACCAACTTCAGAAATACGATTGATTGTATTATTACCAGCACCACCTGTACCAACAACTTTTATTTTTGCTTTTTGTTTTGATAATAAAAGTTCGAGCTCTTCATCTGCTGGATTATATATATGTTCACGCTCTTTATTTAACCTCTTTGAGGCTTCCTCTATTATTTTTTCCATTTTTATCAAATTATTTTATTAGTATTTAAAGTTAATTATTCTTCTGTATAAATTTTACATCTTTTATTTCAGGGATTAATATTTTAATTTTATCAATTAAAGGTTTTTGAAATTGTTCATTAATTTTTAGTTCAACATTAGCTATACTATTTTCGATTTTTATGTCAATTTCTTTATTCGATAAAGGTTTTAAAATACTAAATAATTTTTCTTTTGTGTCTGTAACCAAGCGTTTGATTTTAATTTCATAAATCAAGTCTTTGCCTGCTAATGGATGATTAAAATCAACTATAACTCTACCAGAACCTGCTGTTACAATAGTTCCTATAACACCATCAAAATTAATTTGTAAGCCAGGAAAAGGTGTTATTTTTTGTTTTTTAAAAATATTACTAGAAACTATTTTCATTAATTTTGGATCTTTTTTACCAAAAGCCTTTTCAGAAGATAATTCAATAGTATATTCTTTAATTTCTTTACCTATTAAGAATTCATCTAAACTTTTTACTATGTTATTTTCACCAATGCATATTATGACGGGAGAATATTTTATATTAGAATTGTAAAGATTGTATTTTTTTGCGTCTTGTTCATTTGTTACATCAAAGACAATGCCATTTTCTTTAATTTTTCCTATAAATTCAATTTCTATGAAATCGCCTTTTTTTAAAGTCATGCTGTATTATTTCTAGCAAAAGTATAAAAATATTTGTTTTTTATATTGTAACTACTATAAAATAGAAATATTTATATATGAGTTTATTGTAAAAAATAGTTATGGCAGGTAATTGGAGAGATTTCATAGACCCTACATTAAGGGATCATTTAGAAGTACAAATTAAAGAGTCATTAAGACAAAAAAATGCTTATACAAAAGCAGAACATCCAGGACAAGCTCAATTATGGTGTGCAATTGCTAGTCTTTCTAGACAAGTATTTAATTTAACTTTAAAAATAAATTACTTAGAGAGAACTTTAAAAGATATAATTGAAAGAGAAGAGAAAAAAGTAAAAGAAAAAAAGAAAAAGTGATTATAACTTAATAAAGTTTTTAAATAAATCATAATTATTCTATATAATAGCCTAATTTTCTAGGATTTATTAAAAAAATGAGTGAAAATAATAGATTTAATTTGGAAGAAATTTTGAAAAAAGGTATTATCCCAATAAATCGTTTTATAAAAAATAAAAAAGGTGTAGTTAAAGATTTAGAGACTATGAAAAATGATTATCGTCAAAATCCAAAAGTACTATCAACAATCGAACATAACCTTGAAGAAATTAAAAAACAAATAGAAGACTATAAAAATTTAATTCAAGTTTATGGTGTAATATTAGCTTCAATAAAAAATAGAAAAAAAATTGTATTATCTGATAATAACAATAAACTTGAATTAAAAATTTATGAATAAAAATTTTCCAAAAGTTTTATAAATGTATTTTTTCTTTAAACCTTTTTATGGGTGAAACAAAATTAGTTGATGCTGGCAGTTTAAAACCAGGTAATTATGTAATTTTAGATGGTGTTGCTTGTATTGTAAAAAGCATTCAAGTTTCTAAACCTGGTAAACATGGAAGCACTAAGTGTAGAATAGAAGCTGTTGGTATTTTTGATGGAAATAAAAAAATTGAGATTCATCCAAGTCATGATAGTTTAAGTGTTCCTATCATAGAAAAGAAAAATGCACAAGTATTATCTGTTAAAGGTGATTATGCAAATGTTATGGATATGGAAACTTATGAAACATTTGACATAAAAATTCCAGAAGAATTTAAAGAACAAATTAGGGAAGGTATGGAAATTATATATTGGATAGTAATGGATGCAAGAATTATAAAACAACTTAAATAAAATGGTAAAATTTCAAGAAGCTACTGCAAGAATGTTTCATGGTGTATTTGTTTGTAGAAGATGTAAGACTAAAATTAGAACTTCTATGAGTAAAATACTACAGAAAAAAATTAGTTGTAAAAAATGTAGCGGCAAAGCATTTAGACCTATTAAAAAGAGTATTGGTAAAGTGAAATGAATTTAGACTTAATTTCTATAATAGTTTTTTATGGATTTATATTTTTATTTTATATAACTCATAAAAAAGATTTTGAAATTCAGGGTAAAATTTTGGCATTATATAGAACTAAATTAGGTTTAAAGTTAATGGATACTATTTCTAGATTTAAACCTAGATTTTTAAAAATAATAGGTTATGTAAGTGTTATTACAGGATTTACTGGAATGATTGTTATATTTTATTATTTATTAAAAGGAGCTATTAACACTATTGTAACACCTGGTGCAATGCCCGCTGTTGCTCCTGTTTTACCTGGTGTTAAAATACCAGGATTACCAGTGTTATCATTTTGGCATTGGATAATTGCTATTTTTGTTGTTGCAGTTGTACATGAATTTTCACATGGAATATTAGCAAGATTGTATAATGTTAAAGTTAAAAGCAGTGGTTTTGCTTTTATGGGCCCAATATTAGGAGCTTTTGTGGAACCTGATGAAAAAGATTTAGGTAAAAAAAAGAATAAAATACAATTAACTGTTTTTTCTGGTGGGCCTTTTGCAAATATAATTTTAGGACTTTTACTTTTATTAATATTCTCATTTGTTTTTACGCCAATAGAAAATTATGTTTTTGAAAATAATGGTATAGTTGTAAGTAAAGTTATGCAATATTATCCTGCTGAAAAAGCTGGATTAAAAGTTCCGTTTGTAATACATAATGTAAATAATAAACAAATAAAAAATGCACAAGATTTTTTAGATGCTTTTAATAATATTAAACCTGGACAAAAATTAACTATTAATACAGATAAAGGAATTTTTAATGTAATAACTGTAAAAGATCCTGAAAATGCTACAAAAGGTTTTGTTGGAATAAGTGATTTTTCATTAAATAGAGTAATAAAAGATAGTATTAAAGAAAAATATGGTGATATATCTAGTGTTGTTAAATGGTTTAGTTTGCTTATATTTTGGTTGGTTGTTATTAATTTGGGAGTAGGTTTATTTAATTTGTTACCATTAGGACCTTTAGATGGTGGAAGAATGTTTTATGTTGTTTCTAATTTTATATTTAAAAATAAACATAAATCTAATAGATTTTTTGTTTCAATAAGCTGGTTCTGTGTTTTGTTAATAATAATTAATTTATGGCCTTACATATTTAAATTGATAATGTTTTTATTAAAACCATTTTTAGGTTAAATTTTTAAATAGAATTAATTTTCTAATTTTATGTTAGTTGATGTTCACTGTCATTTAGAGCATGAATGGCTAAAAGATAAATTAGATGAAATTATAAAAAAATGTAGGGAAAACCAATTAATAGCTATAACATCTGGTGTTAATCCTGGAACTAATAGAGAAGCTTTAGAAATCAGTAAAAAATATCCTGATGTTGTAAAAGTTTCTTTAGGATTATATCCAATAGATGCTCTTGAAGCAGAAATAAATACAGGAGAATTTCCAAGAATGTTAGAAAAATTTAATGTTGATGATGAATTAAAATTCATTGAAAGTAAAAAAAATGAAATTGTTGCAATTGGAGAAGCTGGTGTTGATTTTCATTGGACTCAAGAAAGAAAAGAAGAACAATTAAAAACTTTTGAGAAAGTGATACAACTAGCTCAAAAAATAAATAAACCTTTAATAGTTCATTCAAGAAAAGGTGAAAAAGAGGCTATTGAACTTTTAGAAAGTTTTAAAGTAAAAAAAGTTGTCATGCATTGTTTTACTGGAAACTTTAAATTAGTTAAAAGAATTGAAGATAATGGCTGGTATTTGTCTATTCCTCCTATAATAATAAGAAACTTACATTTTCAAGGCGTTGTTAATTTAGTGAGTATTAATAATTTATTAACAGAAACCGATAGTCCTTATTTAGCACCACCACCATTAAGAATTAATGAGCCATATAATGTAATAAAAACTGTTGAGAAAATTGCTGAATTAAAAAATATGAATATTGAAGAGGTAAAGAAAAATATTTATATGAACTTTCAAAATGTATTTTTAAAATGATTCCTGAAGATTTAAAAAACAATTTAGAGAAACAAGGTTATAGAGTTGTTGGAAAACACTCAGCTATTAAAGTTTGTTTATGGTGTAAAAAAGCTTTAAGAGATGAAGATGTTTGTTACAAAAATAAATTCTATGGAATAAAAAGTTGGCAATGTGTTCAAATGAGCCCGGCATTTTTAAATTGTTTACACAGATGCCAATTTTGTTGGAGAGATTTGGAATATACAATAAGTGAAGAAATTAAAGAACCTGATGATCCTAAATTTATTATTGATAAATCAATAGAAGAACATAAAAAAATCTTACAAGGTTTTAGAGCTAGTAAAAAATTAAATAAGAAAAAATTTGAAGAAGCAATGAAACCAAAACATTTTGCTATTTCTTTGAGTGGAGATGCTACAATGTATCCATTATTACCAGAATTTATTAAAGAATTAGATTCAAGAAAAATTACTAGTTTTTTGGTTACAAATGGTTTAAAGCCTGGAATGTTATTAAAATTAATTAAACAACAACCAACACAATTGTATGTAACATTACCAGCTTATAATGAAAAAATGTACAAAAAAGTTTGTAATCCATTAATGGAAAGTGGCTGGTGGCAATTACAAAAATCTTTGAAATTGTTAAAACATTTTAATAGAGGAACTATTAGACTAACATTATATAATAACATTAATATGGAGAATGCTAAAGAATATGCTAATATATTAAAAAATGTTGGCTTTAAATTTTTAGAAGTTAAAGCTGCTTTTCCTGTTGGTTATGCAAGACACAGATTAAAATATGAAGATATGCCAAGACATAATGAAATTAAAGATCTTGCTAAAGAAATTTCTGAAAATTTAAATTTACAAATAATTGATGAAAAAAAAGAATCAAGAGTTGTTTTATTAAGTAAAGATTCTAAAGATAGAAAATTATTTTAGATTAACCAAAAGATATATATATAACTCAATATTTAATTTCATATATAATTATAATCAAAAGAGGTTGATACATATCCAAAATAAACATATTCTTCTATTAGCTTTTCTATTTTTATTTATTGGTTTTATAACTATAGGTGATATTACTGGTAATTCTATATTTGGGATTTTTAGTGTTTTTAATTCAGCTACAAGATGGATAAAGGTTAGTAGTTTTACTTCAATTTGTATTGATTCTGATAAGGGTATAGATTATTATACATCAGGTTATGTTGATTATAAGAACAAAAGATATTATGATTATTGTGCAGAGTATGGTAAGTCTGTAGTTGAAAGGTATTGTAAATTTTGGAATAATAAAACTGGATATATACAAGCTTCTCAAAAATATACATGTCCTAATGGCTGTAGTAATAGAACATGTAACCCTTTATGTGGTGATAAAATATGCCAAGCTAGTGAATCTTGTAGTACATGTTCTGTTGATTGTGGAACATGTGTTGAAATCTGTACAAATGAATGTAGTATAAATGGAACAAAACAATGTTATAATAGTAATTATTATCAAATATGCGGTAATTATGATATAGATACTTGTTTAGAATGGAGTAATTCTATTAGTTGTGGATCTGGGCAAACCTGTGTTAATGGAAATTGTATTTGTGCACCTAATTGTTTAAATAAAACATGTGGTAATGATGGATGTGGTGGTTCTTGTGGGACTTGTTCTATTGGATCATATTGTTCTAATGGAAATTGTGTTTTAAATCAAACATGTACACCAGCTACTTGTTCTTCTTTAGGTAAACAATGTGGATCATGGAGTGATGGTTGTGGTGTTACTCTAAATTGTGGAACTTGTTCATCTGGATATACATGTTCTAATGGAGCATGTATAATCTCACAAAATCAAACATGTACACCAAGTTGTGTAGGAAAAATATGTGGTTCTGATGGATGTGGTGGTTCTTGTGGAACTTGCTCACAACAAGGACAAACTTGTAATAGTAATGGACAATGTGTTTTGAATGGAATTGTATGTGCAACATGCTCAACATTACGTTTTAATTGTGGGACTTGGAGTGATCGTTGTGGTAATACTCTAAATTGTGGTGATACTTGTCCAAGTGGTTTTATATGTTACGCTGGAAGATGTACAGATCTTTCCATTTGTGATGACTCTGATGGTGGACAGAATTATTATGTTAAAGGTACTATAAATTATAATTATGGAGCATCTTTCTCTACTGACTTTTGTTTAGATGGTACTACACTACATGAATGGTGGTGTGTGGACATTACAATACACCAAATAAATTATATATGTCCTAATGGCTGTAGTAATGGGCAATGTGTTGTAGGACAAACTAATCAAACGAACTCAACAATATAATCTATTTTAGATTTATAATCTTTCCATAAGGCCCTGGATTTATAATTAAAGTGTTATTAATTTTATCACGCCTTGCTTCGTTTTCATGTAAATGACCACAAAAATTTAAAATTGGTTTTTGTTTTTCTATGAATTTTCTTATTGAAATAGAACCAACATGATCATGATTTAGAGCATCTAGTTTTGTTTTGTATGGGACTGAATGAGAAATAAATATTAATTTTTTATTAAATTTAGTTTTATTATTAATTTTATCTAATTTTTCATCTTTTCTAGAAAAACCTCCACCGCCCCAACCAAAAAATTCATAATTATCAATAGAATATGTTTTATTATGAAGATTAATTATATAATCATACATTTTTGAAAATTCATCAATGTTTTCATAAGTTTCATGATTACCATGAATTATTAATAAAGGTTTATTTAATTTTTTTAAAAATAAAAATATTTTATTTAGATTTCTACCAAAATTAGATACATCACCACAACAAATTAATAAATCTGCTTTTTGTGATTTTCTAGCTATTTTCTTTAAAATAGTAAATACTCCATGAATATCTGTAAAAACTAATATTTTCATTATAGATCTTAAATTAAAAAAGTTTTTATAGTTTTTTGTTTATACTAATATTAAATTGAATAAAGAATTGTTAATAGTTGGTATTGATCCTGGAACTACAATAGGATATGCAATTTTAGATTTGAAAGGTAATATTAAAAACATAAAAAGTAAAAAAGGTTTAACATTAAGTTCTTTAATTTTTGAGGTTATTAAAGAAGGTAAAATTTTAATTGTTGGTTGCGATGTTAATCCAGTACCCAGTTTTGTTAAGGAATTTTGTAGAAGAACTGGCGGTAAAGTGATACATCCGGATCAGGATTTACTTGTTAAAGAGAAGAGAAAATTGGCTAGAGATTTGACTAGTAATAGGCATGAAAGAGATGCATATGTAAGTGCTTTATTAGCTTATAAAAAAGTTAGACCTTTATTAGATAAAGTTGATTTATTTTTGAAAAGAGAAAATAAAGAAGAATATTTAGATATTGTAAAAGAAAGAATATTAAAAGAAGAAAGTAATAATATAAATAGTGCTTTGGTTCATATAGCAAAAGTTAACTTGTTAGATAACCAACCATAAAACCTTCTTCTTCGGCAGATATTTCATCATCTTCTAGCGCTTCTTCAATGAAATCTTGTTCGTAAATGTCTTTGTCTATTTTCATTTTATATCACCTAGAATTGGTAAATTTCTTAGTTGTTCACCGGTTATGTATTCAATATATTGTTGATAGTCCTTATATAAACAACCTCTATATATTTGTATATTTTTCATTCTTATCACCCCTTTAATTTTTTAAAAAGAAGTAAATTGTTTATAAATAGCCTGTGCGTGCAGTTGGCAAGTAGGCAATTGTTTTTAATATATATTTTAGAGTATATGTTTTAGTGTAGAGATAATTTAATAAAAATAAAAAACATTATTAAAAAATGACATTTATAGAATTAGATTTAGAAGAGATTTATAGCTCAGAGAGAAAATTAAATAGAGAAAGAGTTCAAAAACTTATTTCATTAGGATTAGAGGGAATAATTGAACTCATAAAAAAAGAACCCATTGAATTTGAATTTGTTTTATGGAATAATAAAACAATTATGGAAATAATAGGTGGAATTCATGGATGTGAGTATGCTAAGGCTCTTTATAATCTTAGTATTAAAAATTTTTCAATGAAGCTTATTGAGAAGAAATATTTGGATGAAATAATAGACTATAATCCAATAAAATTAAAAGATGTTCCATTATTAGATGAACATGAATTTATGATGTATCAGAAAATATTAAGCAAAGGAGATAAAACGATTTCAGCACGTTAAAAATCTGTTAATTTTTTACCATATTTAACAATTGTTGATCTACCAGAACCTTCTTTTGTAATATCTTTAGAAATTAGACCCTTTTGCTCAAGTTCTTCTATATATCTAAAAAAAGTTCTATAAGCTTTTGAACCACCTGATTCTTGATAAAGCTTGTGTAAATCTGATATTGTTGTATTAGGATTATTTTTTACTATGCTTAAAATCTGTTTTTTTTCTATTTCAAGATTATCTGAAGAATTACTTTTGAAAGTAGATAATTTTTTTATTGCATTATTAGCATGATCTAAATTTATAATTTTAGAAGATAAATTTTCTGCTTGTAACGCAGCTTCTTTTAATAAAAATAAACCTATTCTTAGATCTTCCAATTCATGTGTTTTTTTAGCAAGTAATTCAAGAGTTTCTTTATTAATTGTATTTGGGCTAAATGCATATTCAGTTCTTTGTTTTAATATTCCTAAAATTTCATTATAATTATAAGGTCTAAATTCTAAAAGTTCTGGAATTAATCTAGATCTAATTCTTTTGTCTAAATTACTTAGGAATTCTTTATCATTGGTTATTAAAAAAATAGATTTTTTATAGATATCTTCTAATAATGAATATAAAATAGAATGATCTTCTAATCTATCAATTTCATCAAAAAATAAAGCTGCTGTTTTTTTATTAAGTATTTTTGTTATTTCTTTTAATAATTCATCTGTATTTCTATTTTGTACAAATTTGTAATTGATTTTATCACAAATTTCTAGAGCAATTTTATATGGAGTATCTTTTTTCCAACAATTAACATAAATTGGAATAACCTGATCATCAAGACCTTTTTCTTCTAGTTCTTGAATAATTGCACGAATAGCAGCTGTTTTCCCTATTCCAGATGAACCTGTTATAAATAAATTTTTACCTTGTCTTCCTTCAAGTAAAGGTTTAATACAGGTAGCTATGTAAGCTTGTTCATTTTCTCTGTATTTTATTGCTTTAGGTAAATATTCATAATCTAAAACTAATTCGTCTTTTATTATAGATTCACCATGCTTTAAGATTTTATCAAATATAGCCATGCTTATATTAAAAAATGTAAAAGATATAAAGTTTATGTTTTAAAAAAGATAGATTTTTATAGTAATTATTATAAAAATATTTTATGAGAGAATTAGATCATATGTGTGAAGTATGTACTGAAAATGACCTTGTTCTTAGAATTCTATTAGAGGAAACCAAACATAAAATATTACCAGTAAATGATAGAGGAAAGATGATTTTTAATTTGAAAGATATTGATTTTGAACTTATTAGTGATTTGGTTAAACATGCCTATTCCAACCAACAAAAAAATTATGAGAAAGAATTGAATACACTTTTGAAATTATACTTACAAATTAAATCATTAGAAAAAGAAAGTTTGTTGATTTATTCTCATTAAATTTCTTCTATACCATCTTTTGTTACTGCTATTAATCTTATACCAACACCTAATTTTAATAAGGCTGAAACTAAGGCCATATGCTCTTTTCCAGTTCCTGAAACTAGGTTAACTGCGATTTCTGTTGATTTAATCTTGCCTTTTAAATTATTAAAAATTTCATCTCTTAGTTCACGTAAACCTTGATTAAAATTAACTGAAATTAGGTCTGTTTTGTCATCTTTACTAAAGTTTTCTTTACCATAGTCATTTGTTATTAGAAAGACTTTGTTCCAGCTTTGATCTGTGATTAATCTGTTAACATGACCCCAGGTTCCTTTCCCTGTTGATAAACAAGCTATTAATTCTGTCATGAGTTGATTTTTAATTAATAATATTTATAAATATTACTGTTGTTGATTGAGGATATGGCAAAAAATGTTATTGTTTATTCAACAAGTACATGTCCTTTTTGTTATATGGTAAAGGACTTTTTAACAGATAATAAAATAAAATTTAAGGAAATTGATGTTGGTAAAGACAGAAAAGCTGCTATTGAAATGGTTAATAAATCAGGTCAAACTGGAGTTCCTGTTACTGATATTGATGGAACAATAATAATAGGTTTTGATAGAGATGCAATAAAAAAAGCATTAAAAATTAAGTGATACTGTAATATATATGTTATAACATTCAAAAACCAAAACTTTTTAAACAATGACTATTCTGTTTAAGATATGCCTAAAAAGACTATCTCAAAGGATGTTGCTTTATCTGAAATAACTTTAAGAAGATATGAACAACCCTATAACATGCCTAGGAGAGAGTTAATAAGAAAATTATGTTTATCTATTGGGTTATTACAACCTGGAGATTCTAGAGATGTTATTATTGATGTTTTACAAGTTTTACTAAATGCTAAAAGCAAGAAAAAATTAATGAGTTCTGAAGAAGTTAAAAAAGAAGTTATAATTTTAAGAAAAAAATCTAAATTACCATTAAAAGGTATTGCTGGTTCTAATATTAGAAGACAATTAAAAAGATTAAGAGATATTTTTATTATTGAAAAAGTTAAAAATGATTATAGAATTACTGAATTTGGTGATTTGAATAATATATTTGAAGAAAAAATAGAAAAATATTATTTACAAAGCATATTAAAAAGAGTTAAAGAATATTTTGATGCTGTGAAATGATTTATGAAGCTAGAGAGGATTCTTTTTTATTAAAGAAATATGTAAATAAATATGCTAAAAATAAAGTTCTTGATGTAGGTTGTGGTTCTGGGATATTAAGTTTAGAAGCATTAAAGAAAAGTAATAATGTTATAGCAGTTGATATAAATAAAAAAGCTGTTGAATATTGTAAAAAATTAAAAATTAATGCAAAATATTCTAATTTATTTAGTAATGTTAAAGGAAAATTTGATTTAATAATTTTTAATCCACCGTATTTACCCTATGACAAAAATGAAGATAAAGACACAAAAATAATGGTTTGTGGTGGTAAAAAAGGTTATGAAGTTATTGAAAGATTTTTAAAACAAGCTAAAAAATATTTGAATAAAAATGGTAAAATGTTATTACTTTTTAGTTCTTTGACAGGAAATGTTGATAAAATATTAAAAAGATATGGTTATAAATTTAAATTACTAGAAGAGAAAAAATTATTCTTTGAAAAATTATATGTTTATTTAATAGAAATTTAAATATTTAATAAATTTGTGATCTTACTTCACTTTTTCTTCAAGTACCTCATTTGGTGTTAGTACATTACTAGTTTCACTTATAGTTTTTTCAGCTAGAGTAACTTGAGAGCCTTGTTTTTGGGTTATTGGTCTTATTAGGGTATAATGCTGTGGATCAACTTTTTTTATATAGGGTTCTTCTTTTTTGTTGTCTTTTCTTGCAAATGCTGATAATTGTAGGGGAGATAATCCTGTCTCCTCAGAAAGTGTAGTTACTGGAATTTCTTGATCTATAGAATATTTTTTAAGTGCTTCAAACAAAATTTGTTTGTTTTCTTTTAATATTTTAGTTCTTTCTTCATAAGGTATCTTGGTTTGTTGAGTCCCAAAAGTTGATTCAACATATTCATGTAACTCTTTATGTCTTTTTATATATTCTGATATTTTTATAAGATCATTAGAACCAAAAACCCTAGCCATATCCAATCTAACTGTTCTTTCTATTCTTTTTCTATCACCTTGAATATTCTTCATTATTTGCGTTAAATCTGTTTTTGTTTTTAATACCATTTTGATCTTTAAATCATTTTTACTTATAAGTTTTTATTTGTTATATCATCATTTTTTGAAAATGATTGTTATATAACAATTATATAACTGTTAGCTAACAATTATCTATTGTGCAAAGCCTTACTAAACGAAATATTTATAAATAGATTATTTAGTTATAGAATAATCCCGTTGTACTACGTAAGTAGGAGGGCTTAAATGAACAAAAATAACATATTAGATACAATAAAGAAAGCAAGAGAGAATTCTAAAAAAAGGAAATTTAATCAAACTTTTGATCTAGTCATAAATTTAAAAAATTTAAATTTGAAAAAACCTGAAGAAAATGTTAATACATTCATAATGTTGCCTTATGGTAGAGGTAAAAAAACAAAAGTTTGTGCATTAGTAGGACAAGATTTGGTAAATAAAGCAAAAGAAGTTTGTGATAAAGTTATTTTAAAAGATGAATTTGCTAAATTAGATAAAAAAGATATTAAATTATTAGCACGAGAATATGATTTTTTTATAGCTCAAGTAAATTTAATGCCAGATATTGCTAAATACTTTGGTAAAATATTAGGTACAAGAGGTAAAATGCCTAATCCTAAAGCAGGTTGTGTTGTGCCTGTTAATGCTGAATTAAAACCTTTATATGAAAAATTACAAAAAACAATAAAAGTAGAAACTAAAAATGAGTCTATATTAAAATTAGCAATAGGAAATGAAAGCATGAAAGATGATGATATTGCTGAAAATATTTTAAATTTTTATAATACAATTTTAGGTTTATTACCTCAAGATAAAAATAATATAAAAAATATATTTTTAAAATTAACAATGGGTAAACCAATTTTAATTGGAGATGAAAATGTATAAAGCGCATGTTTCAGAAGGAAAAATAAAGGAAGTAGAATCTATTAGAGAACTATTTGATAAGTATAGAGTAGTTGCAATAATAGACATGGAAAACTTACCTGCATTGCAATTGCAAAAAATGAAAGCTCAATTAAAAGATAAAATTGTTATAAAAATAAGTAAAAAAAGATTAATGAAACTGGCTATTGATAAAGTAAATAAAAAAGACATTGCAAAATTAAAAGAAGATTTAAGAGGAATGGTTGCTTTATTGTTCACAAATGAAGATCCATTTAAATTGTATAAATTATTGAAAAAAAGTAAATCAAATGCTTCTGCAAAACCAGGACAAATTGCTCCTAAAGATTTAATAGCACCAGCTGGACCAACTAATTTTGCACCTGGTCCTATAATTGGAGAATTAGGACAAGCTGGTTTAAAAACTGAAATTAAAGAAGGTAAAGTTGCTATAAAAGAAGATAAATTATTAGTAAAACAAGGTGAAGTTATTAATGCTAAAGCTGCTGATATTCTAGCAAAATTAGGAATAGAACCAATGGAAATTGGTTTGAATTTAGTATTAACATATGAAAATGGAGAAGTTTTAAGAAAAGATATTTTAGATGTAGATGAAGAAGAATGTACTAATAGAATTTTAGAATGTTTTAGAAATTCATTAAATTTAGCTGTTCATATTTCATATATAAGTAAAGATACTGTTGAAATGTTAATTAGAAAAGTTTACACTGAAAGTAATGCTATTAATGGTAAATTAGATTTAAAAAATATTAAGATAGAAAAAGAAGAAGTTAAAGAAGCAGAAATAGAAACTAAAGAAGAGGTAGTTGAAATGAAAGAAAAAATAAAAGATGAAGATGTAGAAGTTGCACAAAAAGTTTTGAAGCAATTACAAGACAAAAAAATAGAACAACAAAAAATGTTTCAAACAAGTCAAAGGACTATAGATAAAGATTTCACAGTTAAAGAAAAAGAATTAGATAAAATAATCACAAAATTAAAAGATAAAAAAGCTAGAGGCGAAATTTAGGAGGAAAAAATGGAGTATATATATGCTGCTATGCTTTTACACAAAGCTGGTAAAAAAATAGATGAATCTAGTATTAAAAAAGTACTAGAAGCAGCCGGTGTTAAAGTAGATGATGGCAGAATAAGAGCTTTGGTATCCGCATTATCAGAATTAGACATAGAAAAAGTTATCAAGGAAGCAGCTGTAATGCCTGTTGCAAGTGTACAAGTAGAACAAAAATTAGAAGCTAAGAAAGAAGAGAAGAAAGAAGAAGTAAGCGAAGAAAAAGCTGCAGCTGGTTTAAGTGCTTTATTTGGTTAATTTTTTAAAGTGATAATATGGATGGAGAAGCAATAAAGAAATTTAATGAATTGAAGAAAGAAATAAATAGTTTAAACAGTGATCTAAATAAAATAAATGAAGAGAAAGAATATTGGGCTAAGCAAGAAAGAGAATTAAGAAACAAGATTTCTGGTTTATATACACAATTAAAAGAAGCTAAAATTGAAAGTGATAAATCAAATAAAGAATTGCATGATGTAAGAAGAAAAAGGGATGAATATAATTCAAAAGTAAAAAAATTAATTGAAGAAGCTAAAGCATTAAACATTGAAAAAATAGATTTCATTAAAAAACAAAAAATTAGATTTGATCCTTCTAAGTTAAAAGAAAAAATAGACCGATTAGAAGAGTCTATTGAAACTGAGGGTTTTTCTTTTGAAAAAGAAAAGAAAGTTATGGAAGAAATTAAGAAATTAAAGAAAACCCATAATGAATATGCTAAATTAAATGAAATCAATGATAAATTAACTAAAATATCAGCTGAAATTAATGATGCTAAAAATAAAGCTAATGATTATCATACAAAATTAAAAGAATTTGAGAAAAGTAGCATTGGTTATATGGAATTTTTAAACTTATCAAAGATAATTGGTGAATTAAAAATACAACAAAGAAAATCTTTTGATATGTTTATGTCTTTGAAAAAAGAATTTGTTAATGTAAATAATTTGTTAAAAGAAAAATTAACAAAAACAAAAGATGTTCCTAGAGAACTTGAACATAATATTAAAGATAAAAAAACCTTTGAAATCAAGAAAAAAGAGCATGAAGACAAAATAGTAGAAGAAAAAGTTAGAAACGTTGAAGAAAAATTAAAGAAAAAGAAAAAATTAACTACTGAAGATTTAATAGCATATCAAGGTAAAAATGAATAATTCAATTTGGGCAATAATTTTAAGTGTTTTGCCTGTTTCAGAATTGAGAGGTGGTATTCCTTTAGCAATAGGATCTGGTTATAGTCCATTATTGGTTTTTTTGGTTTGTACTATAGCTAATTCATTAATCATATTTCCATTTTTCTTTTTTTTAGACTATCTAAATAGTTATTTTATGAGATTTAAAATTTATAGAAACTTTTTTAATAATTATTTAGAGAAACAAAGAAATAAGTTAGAAAAACATATTGGTAAAAAAGGTGAGTTCTTGGCTTTAATGATATTTGTTGGAATTCCATTACCAGGAACAGGAGCTTATACAGGAACTTTATTAGCATGGTTTTTTAAAATGAAAAGATTGAATTCTTATATAGCAATAATACTTGGTGTTATAATAGCAGGAATATTAATAACACTAGCAAGCATTGGTATATTTACCTTTTTCTTATGATATCTATTAAATAAGTTATATCACTTACTACTGGTATTGTTTTAATTTTGAAAATAATGGTTAATATTATCCATACAAACGCTACAAATACTGTTGATATTATTTTCCAGAATAATAAATGTAAATTATCAAAGAAATCTTTGCTGTATTTTATTAGAACTATAATTAAAACATCGATTCTTATTATGTTCATTGCTAATATTAAAAATGAACCTAGTAAAAACATGTAAATACGAGTTGAAATTTTTATGTCTTTTGTTAATAGTATTAATAAAACTAGTAAAAAATAAGCTGATGCTGCTGTACATGCTGGTATAAAATTTAAAGTATGGCCATAAACAATTATACTATCTGTTGCTAGATTTACTGTTGGCGAATAATTTAACCATTTTAATAGCACAAATGAAAAAAATAGTGTTAAAGGTGAAAATATTGCATAAAATAGATCATACAAAAGAAAAGTCAAAAATGCTAATACTAACCTTATTATTAAAGATTCTTCGTATCTCATAAAATGAAAAAGATTTATATAATTTATAATTCTTTCTTTTTTAAGCCTTTTAGGAAAAGCCTTGGGAAAAAACTATGAATAAAAAATATTTTATATATAGTATATGGATAATAGTTGCAATAGTAAGCTTTTATTTAGATAATTTGTTTTTTAAATTTATTAAACTAATTAGTAATAGAACTTTAGATCAAATAATGATTTTATGGAGTGATTATTTAACTGGATTTGTTATTTTTATTATAGTAACTGTTATATTTTTATTTAATAAAAAAAGTAGAGCTTGGATACCAACTTTATGGTTAAGTTTTATTATTTCATGGTTAATTTCATTATCAATAAAAAGCATTGTGCATAGAACAAGACCAAGTCCAATGTTGGTAAAAGAAGTTGGTTATTCTTTTCCAAGTAATCATGCTGTTCTTTCTTTTTCAAGTGTAAAGATAATGGATAAAAATTTTAGAATTATGAATTGGATATGGTTAGTGTTTGCAATTATAGTATCTTTTTCTAGGATTTATGTTAATGTTCATCATTTAAGTGATGTTGTTTGTGGTAGTTTATTAGGATATTTTGTAGGAGATGTATTTAGTTATGTTGAAGAGAAATATAAAATTTTTAGAAGGTTTAATCCTATTAAAGGAAATATATATAGTAATTAGATAATATTTATATAATATTAAGACCTTAAATTATATATGAAAAAATGGATATTATTGTTATTTCTATTAATATTTATAGGATTTGTTAGCGCAGATACTGCTAAAGTAACCTTAGAATTAGGTCAAAGCTTTATGTTTGCTGGAAAAAATGTTACTTTATTAAGATTTAGTGATACAGAAAGTAAAGCTGTTTTATGCATTAATAATTATAGATATATATTTGAAGAGAATAATCCAAATATTATTGATAATTTAAGAGTTGAAATTACTAGAATAAGACTTAAAAATATAGATTTAAATATAAAAACTATAAAGGTTAGTAATGTAGAATGTACTGATGCATGTAATAATGATTTATGTGGACAAAGTGAAGAGCCTGTAAATGAAGAAATAACACAACCACAACCAGGAGAAATACCACCAATTACAACTTCAAGTACACCAGAAACTCAATCAAGTACAAGTATTAGTGATACAAATGTTTATATATTAATATTTGTAATTGGTATAATAATTTTAATAATAATAGCATTTATTGCAGTATTTAAGAGGGTTTAATGAGCTTAATTGATGATTTTAAAAATAAATTTTTTGGAAATGATGAAAGTGATTATTTAGAGCAAACTTTTAAAGATAATAGAAGTTCTGATAAAAAAATTAAAATTAGAATTTTTAATTTAGAAAGTGTGGATAATGTGAATGAAATTGCTGGTTTGCTTAGAGAAGGTAAAACAATTGCTTTAATTAATATCAAACCAATGAAAGATAAAGATTTTTTAGGATTAAAAGTTATTATGAATAGATTAAAGAAACATGCTGATGCAATGAGTGGAGATATTGCAGGATTAAATGAAGACTGGGTTGTAATGGTTCCTTATATTGCTACTATTAAAAAATAAGAGGTGAAAAATGGCAAAGAAAAAAGTTAAAAAATCAAGCAAGAAAGCAAAGAGAAAATGCTGCAGTTGTTGTTAATCTCTTTCTTTTATTTCTTTTAAATTAGCTAATTTATATTCTTTATATGATAAATCTAAATTAGGAATTTTGAATTTTACTTTTAGGTTCTTTTTTAAATAATTAACTTGTTGTTTTATTATTTTTTTATCGAATTTATGTTCTGAGAAAGCTGTATTTGGCTTTGGTACAAATGGATTTATTGAAATGTAAATATTATTAAATAAAGATTTCATTTCGTTAATAAAATTTATTATTTCATCTAGATCTTTTTCTTTTTGATTGGGTAAACCTATCATAAAATATAATTTTAAAGTTTTAAATTGAAGTTTAGAAGCTAATTTTGCAAAGTTAAAAAATAATTCATCTTTTACAGGCTTGCCTATTGAATAACGTAAAGATTCATTACACTCTGGAGCTACTGTTAATGTTTTTTGAGAACCTTGTTTTATTAAATTTAATAATTCTTCATCTATTAATTCAATTTTTAGAGATGGAACTGAGAATTTTAGGTTTTTTGAGATTAAATATTTTAAAATTTCTTTTCTTTGTGGATGTGTGAATGAAGGAGAATAAATAACAACCTTGTCTCTTTTATTAATAGAGATACCTTGATCTATTATTTCTTTGATTTTATTTAAAGATCTGTATTTTACCACTGGATAAAATTTATGAACAGGACAGAAAGCACAATTAAATGGACAACCACGCTCTATTTCTAAAATGAAAACTTTACCAAAAACATAATCTTTTGTTATTTTATTAGGAAATGGTTGATATAATGGATATGCATAATCATCTAGATTTTTTACATTATTAAAAATTGGTTTATTTAATTCTGGAATATAAATTCCTGGTATTTTTGAAATGTTTTTTAAAAATTGTTCTTTATTATTATCTTTTTCATATTCTTTTAGTATTAATGGTATTATATTTTCTATTTCACCTAAACACATAAAATCAAGATATTTTGATAAGGTACTTGGATTTTGATTAATACAAGGACCACCTGCAAATATTATTTGAGATCTTTCTTTATTTAAAGAAATATTATTTTGTTTTAGAATTTTAAAAAAATTGTAATAATCTGGTTCATATTGAAATGTAAAACCAATTAGATTTTGATCTTTTAAATTACTTTCATCTAGAAAAAAACGTTCACATATCCAATTTTTATATGAATTAACTAAATTATATATTATTAATGGTGCTAAAGAATAAGAACCACCATACTTTAGATTAGGATAAACTATTGCTAGCTTGTTAATATTTTTATTCCATGATTTATTGATTAAAGGTGAATCCATTATAAATTTATATTGATAAACTATTTAAGTAAGTTATTGTTTTTATTTATTAAGGGTTTGATAGATTATATGACTAAAAAAACACTTTGTGGAATTCCATGTGATGATAATATTGAAGAACTTCTAGCAATTCTTAGAATTAATGGTAATGGTGATGAAAAAGATAAATGTAAATGGGAAAAAATATGTAAAGAATTTTCACAACTTAAACCAAAAGAGCAAATATGTGATAGTAAAATAATAGAAACTTGTAAACAAAGAGTAAGAAATAAAGAGTATCTAACTGCAATTTTATCAGAAAGAGAATTTTATAAAAAAGCAGAGTTATCTTATAACGTTAAAATAGTAGAAAGATAAATTGATTCTGTTAAATAATAATATAGAAAGATTTAAATACTATAAGACTTTATAATCGATTATAAGGAGCTATAAAAATGTCAACAACAATTCAAATTTCAGATAATGTAAAATCTATTTTAGATAAAATGAAAATGATTGAAAGAGAAACTTATAATGATATAATTGAAAGAATGATAGAAGATGATTTAGAATTAAATGAACAAACAAAAAAAGAGATTGAAGAAGCAAAAAAACAAGCAAAAACAGGAAAATTAATTTCTCATGAAGAGGTAAAACGAAGGTATAATTTATGATATTCAAGATAGAATGGACTTTAAAGTCTTTAAATGATCTTGATAAATTAGAAAAAAATATTTCACGTAGAATCATTAAAAGAGTTGATGAATTAATACAAA
>JAZDLF010000021.1:0-8104 GCA_043802295.1 Candidatus Woesearchaeota archaeon
TAATACTTTAAAAACTTCAATAGAAGAAATAAAAAACAGATTTAATAAATATTCTTTAGAACAAGTTCCATGGTGCAAAGAAGGTTTCTATCTTGATTATAAACAATATAAAGGGAACATTAGCTTTACGCCAGAACACAAAAAAGGTTTTATTTTTATACAAGAATCAGCTTCAATGATACCTCCAATAGTTCTTAATCCAAGTGAAAATGACATCGTTCTTGATTATTGTGCAGCTCCAGGTTCTAAAACAACTCAGCTTGCAGCTTTAATGAAAAACAATGGAATAATAATAGCCAATGATATCAACTCATTTAGATTAAAGATTTTAATTGAAAACCTAAAAAGATGTTCTGTTTTAAATACAATTGTAACTCAAGAAAATGATTTTAAAATAAAATTTGATAAAATTTTACTAGATACACCTTGTTCAGGAACTGGTAAAATTAGAGGAAAAACACAAGTTTCTATAAACACATTAAAAACATGGAATGAAAAATTTATCAAAAAACTATCAAATACACAAAAAACATTAATAACAAATGCATTCTCATTATTAAAACCAAATGGAACTCTAGTTTATTCAACTTGTTCTCTTGAGCCAGAAGAAGACGAACAAGTTGTTGATTTTCTATTATCTAATAATCCAAATGCTAAATTAGAAAAAATAGATTTACCATTAAAATCTGATTCAAACTATTATTTAAAGTTATGGCCACAATATAACAATACAGAAGGTTTCTTTATAACAAAAATCAAAAAAGTTATTTAAAAACACTTTCCTAATCTATAACAAAATTTATTTAAATTTTCCTTTAATTCTATTTTTTTGTCTATATCCATATTATTATAGACTATATTTAAACTATATAAACCACCGCTTAATGCTATTAAACCCCAACCTAAAAATCCATATTTCCAGGTCTTATCAGCAAAAGTTTTATCAACTACATGAGTACCAAATAAAATACTAGATACCCCCAATAAACTAACCAATCCACTAACACCTAATCTTGTTTTATCACTTAACATATCAAAATTCATAACCTAAATCTATTAATATCTTTTTCTGTTTTAGACTATCTAGATAAGTAATAGGACTTTCAGAAATAATAGTTATATTTAACTTTCTTTTTAGTATCTCTTTCGCTAATTCATTAAAATCAGGCTTGCTCATATTTATGTGATTTCTTTCGCCTTTATCACTAAATTGTATGCCTGAAAAATGACAATGATAATGCTCCAAATTTAAGACTTTAAATAAATCAAATAAATCAGAATAATCAATTTTACCTTTATTATAAGCGTATATATGAGCAAAATCAATACAAGGAATACATCTTTTATTATGTTTACAAATATCAATTATTTCTTGAACTGTTCCAAAAGAATTTATCTTTCCACTAGTTTCTAAAGCTAAATTAACATTTTTAATATGTTTTTCATTCATTTCTTTTACTAAATCATCACATGCATCTTTAATCATATCAAGAACATCTTCTTTATTTTGTTCCATATAATAACCAGGATGAAAAACAACAACATTTGCATTCATTAAATTTGCTCTTTCACAACTCATAAAAATTCTTTTTTTACTATCTTCTATTTTTTTCTTATCTTTAGAACTTAAATTAATATAATAAGGAGCATGAACACTTAATTTTATATCCAATTTCTTTGCTAACTCACCAACTTGCTTTGCTAGTTCCAAACCCATATGAATTCCTCTAACATACTCGACTTCAAGAGATTGTAATTCAACTTTTTTAACAAATTCAATACCATCTATAGTAGACTTTTTAGGAGAACCAGCTGGCCCAAGTTTTATCTTTAGCATAGTAAAATAAAACAAAAACTATTTATTAAACCTTTTTATTTTATTTAACATGATTTTAGATAAAATTAAGCCTTCTCCACAAGAACAAGCTTATTTAAAAAAAGTAAGTTCTGATATAATGTCTAAAATAAAAATTCCTAACTCAAAAGTTATTCTTGGAGGATCAGGTGCTAAAAATACTTATCTTAAAACAACTCGTGATATTGATATTTATATTAAATTTAATTATAACAAATTTAAAAATAAATCTAATAAAATATCTGAAATATTATACAAATACTTAAAGAAAAAATTTAAAGTTTCAAGGCTTCATGGTTCTCGTGATTACTATCAAATTAAAAAATATGGATTTACATTTGAAATAATACCTATATTAGATATTAAAAACTATAAACAAGCTAAAAATATAACAGATGTTTCTCATTTACATGTTGCTTATGTTAAAAAACATGCAAAGTTAGCAGATGAAATAAGATTAGCAAAAGCATTTGCACAAGCTCAAGAAGTATATGGAGCAGAATCTTATATTAAAGGTTTTTCAGGTTATGTTCTTGAATTGTTAACAATTCATTATGGCTCTTTTAAAAATTTAATAAAAAATGCTTCTAAATGGCAACATAAAGAAATAATAGGCTCAAAAAAATTATATGAAAGATTAAACTATTCAAAAAAACAATCTCCTTTAGTTTTAATAGATCCTATACAACCTGATAGAAATGCTTCAGCAGCTTTATCTTATGAAAAATATCAAAAATTTATACAAGCTTGTAAAGAATATTTAAAAAAACCTTCTGATGAATTATTTGAGAAAAAAGAATTTAGTATTGATTTAAGAAAAAAAGATATCAATTTAATTTTGCTTGAAGCTATTCCATTAAAAGGAAAACAAGATGTAATTGGTTCTAAATTACTAAAAATATTTGAATTTATAAAAAAACAATTAGAACTTGAAGGTTATTCAATCCAAGAAGCTAATTGGCACTGGAATAGTAAATCTTATTTTTATTATATTTTAGAAGATTTAAAAATTGAACCCTATAAAATTCACTATGGTCCTTATATAAATGATAAAATTAATTATGAAATTTTTAAAAAGAAATATAAAAATGTTCAAATTGATAAAGACAAATGTTATGTAAAAATTCAAAGAAAGTATACAAATGCAAAAGATTTTGTAAAATCTTTATTAAAAAATAAAGAAATTACATTAAGAATCAAAAATATTGGTATGATAAGTTAACCATTATTAAGTTAATAAATACTTTTATTAACGCTATTCTAGTAAAATTTAATATGTACAAAAAACAAAAAATTGATTTTAAGTATAATCTAAAAATCTATTTTGAACTATTAAAAAAATATAGATGGGCATTTATAATAATATTAATTATAGTTTTACTTAATGAAGCAATAAATGTTACAGATAGATTTTTATTTAAGGTTATTGTAGACAAAGGAGATTTGTTTACGTCAGGAATATCAACAAAAGAAGCTTTTGTGCATATTCTAATGATAGTAGCAGCTATCTATATTTTTGCTTTATCCTTAAAAATAATACTTAAGTTTGTTGAACATTATCTTATAAACAAATTCGAAACAAATTTGATCATTGATCTAAAAGTAAGATTTTTTAACCATTTAGTTTCTTTATCCCACAAATTTCATGTTTCCCACAGTACAGGCTCTTTAATATCTCGATTAGGTAGAGGTAGCCGCGCAATAGAAAAAATGAGTGATATAATCATATTCAATGTAGCTCCTTTAATATTTCAATTAGCAATTGTTGTCACTACAATAATTTATTTTGATTTTTTATCAGGTTTAATCTTAATTATAGCAGCAACAGTATTCATAATATTTAGTTATATATCTCATAGAATGCAAGAAGACTCAAGCTTAAAAGCAAATGATGCAGAAGATAACGAAAAAGCTTTGGTAGCAGATGTTTTTACAAATATTGATTCAGTTAAATACTTTGGAAAAGAGTCATATATAAAAAATAAATTTAAAAAAATAGCTTTAATTACAAAATTTTGGACTAGAAAAAATTGGAACTATTATAATTGGATATTCTCAGGTCAAAATTTTATAACAGTAGCATTATTATTTTTTCTAATATATTTTCCATTAATAAAATTTCTGAACAAAGAATTAACTCTAGGAACACTAGTATTTATTTATACAACCTATGGTTTATTATTAGGTCCATTATACAGTTTTATCAATGGTATGCGTGATTTTTTTAGAGTCATGTCTGATTTTCAAGCTTTATTTGAATACAATAAAATAAAATCAGAAGTTAAGGATTTACCTAATTCTAAAGAACTAAAAATAAAACAAGGATCCATTGAATTCAAAAATGTTAATTTCAAATATGGAAATAGAAAAATATTTGAAAATTTTCAATTAAAAATACCCAAAAACAAAAAAGTTGCATTTGTTGGCCATTCTGGATCAGGAAAATCTACTTTAATAAAATTAATTTATAGATTATATGATGTTGATTCTGGTGAAATATTGATTGATAATAAAAATATTAGAAACTTTAAACAAGAATCATTAAGATCTGATATGAGTATTGTTCCTCAAGAATGTATTTTATTTAATGAAACTCTTTACAATAATGTTGCTTTTTCAAGTCCAAAAGCATCAAAACAAGAAGTAATGAATGCAATTAAATTTGCTCAACTTGATAAAATTATTCAAGAATTTCCAGACAAAGAAAATACTATTGTTGGTGAACGCGGAATCAAATTATCTGGTGGAGAAAAACAACGTGTTTCAATAGCCCGTGCTATTCTAGCAAATAAAAAAATACTAGTTTTAGATGAAGCAACATCATCTCTTGATTCAGAAACAGAATTTGAAATTCAATCTGATTTACAAAAATTAATGAAAAATAGAACAACAATAATTATTGCTCATAGACTATCAACAATTATGAAAGCAGATTTTATTGTTGTAATGAAGGGTGGTAAAATAGTACAAAAAGGAAACCATAATCAATTAATTAAAAAAGAAGGAGAATACAAAAAATTATGGAATTTACAAAAAGGTGGTTATATTAAATAAAACCAAAAACTTTATAAATAACTATTTATTTCTTTACAATATGAGTTCTGAGGTAATCTAAATGAATCAAGATATAATTAAAAAAGGTACAACAACAGTTGGTATAATGTGTAAAGATGGAATTGTAATGGCAGCTGATAAAAGAGCTGTTTTAGGCATGTCTATAATTGGTGATAAAAACGTAGACAAAGTTTTTAAAATAGCAGACAACATAGCAGTTACAATTGCAGGAACGGTTTCAGATGCTCAATTAATTACAAAATTAATAAAAGCAGAATTAAGATTAAAAAAAGTTAGAACAGGTAAAAACTCAAGTATAAAAGAAACAGCAAATTTACTAGGAACAATTGTTTACCAAAATATTCGTAAATTTAGTCCTATATTAGGTATTACTGGATTTTTATTAGGAGGCTCAGATAACACTGGATTCCGTTTATATGAAATTGGTCCTGATGGATCTGTTTTAGAACAAGATGAATATATTACAGATGGATCAGGAATGGTAATGGCTTTTGGTGTTTTAGATACATTATACAAAAAAGACATGTCAATAGCAGATGGTATCAAACTAGCTGTTAAAGCTATAAATGCTGCTATGCAACGTGATACAGCAACAGGAGAAGGTATTGATGTTTATTCAATTACAAAAGAAGGCATTAAAAAAGTATTCACAAAAAAATTAGATACAACTATCTCAGTATGATTTTCTTTTAAAATATAAAAAATAAAAATGAGTAAAATTTTAGATGAAATATTAAAAAATATTCCTAAAGAAGCAAGAATAACATCTTCATTCTTTGAAGGAGCAAATATAATTCTATATAGTAAGGACATTGATTTTATAATTAATGACAATACAACTATTAAAGAACTTGTTAATAACTTTAAAAAAAGAATTGAAGTACGTCCAGATCCTTCTGTAACTTTAGATATAGAAAAAGCAGAAATTATAATTAGAAAACTAATTCCAGAAGAAGCTAAAATTGATGAAATAATTTTTGATTCTCAACGTTCTATTGTTGTTATAGAAGCAGAAAAACCAGGACTTGTAATAGGAAAACAAGGCGATTTACTAAGAGAAATTAAAAAACAAACATTGTGGATTCCTTTAATAAAAAGAACTCCTCCAATAAAATCAAAAATTATAGATAATATTAGACATGTTTTATATGAAAATAATGATTACAGAAAAAAATTTTTAAATAAAATTGGTGAAAGAATATATGATGGCTGGCTTCGTGAAAAAAAACATGAATGGGTTCGTTTATCTTGTTTAGGAGGAGGTCGTCAAGTAGGAAGATCTTGTTTATTTTTACAAACACCAGAATCAAGAATTTTAATAGATTGTGGTATTAATACAGCAGCTCAAGAAGAAAATGCATTTCCTTATTTAGATGCTCCTGAATTTAAAATTGAAGAACTTGATGCTATTATATGTACTCATGCTCACTTAGATCATGGTGGCCTTATTCCATGGTTATATAAAATGGGTTATAGAGGCCCTTTATATTGTACAGAGCCTACTCGTGATGTTATTGCTTTATTAGCTTTAGATTATATAGGAGTTGCATATAAAGAAGCTAAAAAAACATTATTTACTTCAACAGATATCAAAGAAATGGTTAAACATACAATTACTCTTAATTATGAAGAAGTAACTGATATAACACCTGATGTTAGATTAACTCTTTATAATGCAGGCCATGCAATTGGTTCAAGTATGGTACATTTGCATGTTGGTAATGGTTTACATAATTTATTAATAACAGGTGATTTTAAGTATGGAAGAACTCAATTACTTGAACCTGCTAGTTCAAAATTCCCAAGATTAGAAACATTAATTATTGAAGCAACATACGGAGCAAAAGAAGATATAGTTGAGTCAAGAAAAGAAGCAGAACAAGAGCTTATTGATATTGTTAAAAAAACAATATCAGAAGGCGGTAAAGTTTTAATTCCTGTTCTTGGAGTTGGTAGATCTCAAGAAATATTGTTAATTTTAGAACAAGCTATTAGAACTGGAGCTCTAGAAAAAATACCAATATATGTTCAAGGACTTGTTTGGGATGTAACAGCAATTCATACAGCTTATCCTGATTATTTAAACAAAGTTGTTCGTAAATCAATATTCCATAAAGATGCAAATCCATTTTTATCTGAAATTTTTATAAGAGTTGGTTCTAGAAAAGAACAACAAGAATTATTAGAAGAATCAGGACCTTGTGTTATAATGGCAACAGCTGGAATGTTAAATGCAGGAGCTTCAGTAGAATACTTTAAAGAATTAGCTCCTTATCCTAAAAATTCATTAATATTTGTATCTTATTTAGGAGAAGGTTCTTTAGGAAGAAGAGTTCAAAATGGAGAAAAAGAAATTTTATTTAATGATAATGGTAAACCTGAAGTTGTAAAAGTTAACATGAATATTCATACAATAAGAGCATTTACAGGCCATTCAGATAGAAATGAGCTTATGAGATTTGTTTATGATGTTGAACCTAAACCAAAAAAAGTTATTATTAATCATGGTGAATCATCTAAATGTCTTGAATTAGCTTCTGCTATTCACAAAACACAAAAAATAGAAACAGTTGCTCCTAAAAATTTAGAAGCTGTTAGAATCAAGTAATTCTTTATTTCTTATAAGTAGTAACATAATAGAAAGTTTTATATATTATAAATGCCTACTTAAAAGTAACAAAAATGGAGGCATTTCAAAATGGCAGATCAAAATCCTATTCAAAATAAACCTATCAAAACCTGGGAGCCAGGAAACTTTCCAAGACAATCAACTCCAAATAAGATTGCACAAGGATCATTATTATATGGAGTTTATGCAATAGATACTAAAACAGGTACTTTAAGACTTTTTAATGTTGGAGCTAGAGGTGACATAAGTAAAATAGTAAATGAATTATATAAAAAATGAAAAAACTTTTTTATTTTTTTATAACATTATTTTTAATAATTCTTTCTACTTTAACTTATAGTATTTTAAATGAAACTGTTTTTAATGAAAAATTAACATCTAGTGATTACATTAAAACTTCTCAAATAGAAATTCAAGATGATAAAATAATAATTTATGTTAAAGATGCTTCTTTAGCATATTATGCTGATACTCATTCAATGGACCCAATAATAAATAGTAATGCAAATGGTATTGAAATAATACCTAAAACAGAACAAGATATT
>JAZDLF010000022.1:0-8838 GCA_043802295.1 Candidatus Woesearchaeota archaeon
TTATGTATACCAAAACATTTATAAATAGATTTTTTCTAATGTATCTTACCCTACTAATCAAAATAAACTTACCAAAGTTTATTTAATAAATATCAGTCGCTGATTCTGAAAGGCGAGCGCAGTTTGATGTCTTTAAACTGCAAATTAGAAGTGTAAAAAAATGCCACGAGCACATAGTCCAAAAAAGGGAACAATGCAATTTTGGCCGAGAAAGAGAGCTAGGCGTATCTTTCCTAGAATTAAAAATTGGCCTAAATTATCTAAATCTAAATTACTTGGTTTTATTGGTTATAAAGCAGGCATGACCCATATACAATATTATGATAATAAACCAACATCATTAACAAAAAATCAAATTGTCACAATTCCTGTCACAATTCTTGAGTGTCCATCAATAAAAGCTCATTCTTTAAGGTTTTATAAAAAAACAGATTATGGCATAAAAATTATTTCTGAGATAAAAAATATAAATGAAAAAATTCCAGAAAATTTTGATGATATCAAACTTATAATAAATACACAACCTTCTCTAACGGGTATTGGTAAAAAAGTTCCAGAAGTTTTAGAAATGGGATTATCAGGAAATAAAGATGAAAAATTTATTTTAGCAAAAGAATTACTAGGAAAAGAAATTAAGATTAGTGATGTTTTCAAAGAAGGTCAATTTATTGATATACATGCAGTAACTCAAGGTAAAGGTTTTCAAGGTGCTGTAAAAAGATTTGGTGTTAAGATAAGACAACACAAATCTGAAAAAACAAAAAGAGGTACAGGTTCATTAGGAGCTTGGACTCCAAAAAAAGTTTTATTTTCTGTTCCTATGCCTGGTAAAATGGGTTATCATACTAGAACAGAATTTAACAAATGGTTGTTAAAAATAGGTAATGATCCTAAAAATATTGCCATAAAAGGTGGATTATTACATTATGGTTTAATAAAAAATAATTATATTTTAGTTAAAGGTTCAGTTCCAGGCCCTGTAAAACGTCCTATTATATTAACAGAACCTATAAGACAACTTAAAAAAATACCACCTTTACCAGAAATTACTTACATAAGTTTGGAGAGTAAACAATGAAAGCAAATTTATATGATATTTCAGGAAATAAAATTAAAAGTATTGAATTACCTAATCAATTTAATGAAGAGTTTAGACCTGATTTAATTAAAAGAGCTGTTTTAGCTATTCAATCTCATAAAAGACAACCTTATGGTGCTTTATCAAAAGCAGGTCAAAGATCTTCTGCTTTAGTTTCTAGAAGAAGGCGTGATTACAGAACAGCATATGGTCATGGTATTTCAAGAACTCCTAGAAAAGTTGTATGGCGTCGTGGCCGTCAATTTGGGTGGGTTGGTGCATTTGCTCCTAATACCGTAGGTGGTAGAAGAGCTCATCCTCCAAAATCACAAAAAGATTTTTCACAAAAAATTAATATTAAAGAAAGAAGAAAAGCAATAAGATCAGCATTAGCTGCAACTTGTATTAAAGAAATTGTAGAAAAAAGAGGACATTCATTTAAAGATGTTCCTATTATTATAGATTCAAAAATTGAAAATATTTCAAAAACAAAAGACATTGAAAATATTTTAATAAAATTAGGTTTGGAAAAAGAATTACAAAGAACTCAATTTAGAAAAATAAGAGCTGGTAAAGGAAAAGCAAGAAATAGAAAATATAAAACTAAAAAAGGTCCTTTAATTGTTGTTTCACAACAATGTCAATTATTAAAATCAGCACAAAATATTCCTGGAATTGATATTATTCCAGTTAACGAATTAAATGCTGAGTTATTAGCACCAGGTACTATGCCTGGAAGATTAACAATTTATACAGACAAAGCAATTGAAAAATTAGAAAAGGAAAATTTATTCATAAACTAAAATGATAGATCCATATGCAATAGTAAAGTATCCGTTATCAACGGAAAAAACAGTTAGATTAATGGAATCTGAAAACAAATTAACATTTATAGTTAGTTCAAGATCAAAAAAAGAAGAAATAAAACAAGCTATTCAAGATTTATTTAAAGTTAAAGTAATAAAAGTAACAATAATAAACACATCAAAAGGTATTAAAAAAGCTTATATTAAATTAGCTCCAGAAAATAAAGCTATTGATATAGCAACTCAATTAGGTTTAATATAAAATGGGTAAAAGATTAATTCATCAAAGGAGAGGACGTGGAACAACCACATATCGTGCACCTAGTCATCACTATAAATTTGAGGTTACTCATCGTAAATATGATGATCTAGAAAAAACAAATTTAATATGTGGAAAAGTTGTTGATATAATAAAATGTCCTGGTCATTTTTCACCTATAGCAGAAATTTTATATGAAAATGGTGAACATGGAACTATATTTGCTCCTGAAAATATAAAAGTAACCGATATTATTTATTCAGGAATTAATTCACCAATCAATATGGGTAACACATTACCTCTTAAAAAAATACCAGAAGGAACATTTATTTTTAATATAGAATCACAACCAGGAAATGGAGGTTCTTTTTGTAGAACTTCAGGAACATCAGCTAAAGTATTATCTCATAATGATGGATTTACATTAGTAGAATTACCTTCTAAAAAAATTAAATCTTTTGATTCAAATTGTAGAGCAACAATTGGTATTATTTCAGGTGCTGGAAGATTAGACAAACCATTTTTAAAAGCAGGTTTTAGATATCATGGCATGAAAGCACGTGGAAAATTATATCCAAAAACATCAGGAGTTGCAATGAATGCTGTAGACCATCCATTTGGTTCAGGTCGTGGTAGACATATAGGCAAGTCAAAAGTAGCTCCTAGAAATGCGCCACCAGGAAGAAATGTTGGTACAATAAGATCTAGAAGAACGGGTAAGAGGAAATAAACATGGCATTAAAAGAATTTACTTATCGTGGAAAAACATTACAAGAATTACAAAAAATGGATTTAAAAGAGTTTATAAAATTATTACCTTCAAAACAAAGAAGATCTTTATCAAGAGGCTTTACAGATCAACAAAAAATTTTACTAAATAAAATTCAAAAAGCTAAACAAGGAAAATACACAAAAATAATTAAAACACATGTCAGAGATTTAGTGATTTTACCATCTATGGTAGATTTAACAATTCATATTCACAATGGGAAACTATTTGTTCCTATATTAATAGTTCCAGAAATGATTGGCTGTTATTTAGGCGAATTAACCTACAATAGACAAAGAGTTACACATTCAGCACCAGGTATAGGTGCAACAAGATCTAGTGCAGGTGTACAGGCTAAATAAAAATGACAAATGAAAATCAAGCAAAAATAGTTGGAAAAGATTTATCTATCTCAACAAAGCAAAGCATAGAAATTGCTAATTTTATTAGAGGTAAAAATATTCAAAAAGCCAAAAATGAGTTACAAAAAGTTATAGAAAAAAAACTAGCAATACCATTTAAAAGATTTAATCGTGATATGGGTCATAAAAAAGGAAATATTGCTGCAGGTCGATACCCACAGAACGCAGCAAAAGAATTTTTAAATTTATTAAAAGGAGTAGAAGCAAATGCTCAAAATAAAGGTCTAAGTACAAGTAATTTAGTCATAGCAACAATAATTCCAAATAAAGCTTCAAGACCTTGGCATTATGGAAGACGAAGAAGAATAAAAATGAAAAGAACTCATATTGAAATAATAGCTGAAGAAATTAAAAAAGAAGAGAGTAAAAAATGATAGAACGTCAATTTATTCAACAAAAAATAAAGGAGTTTCAAATACAAGAATTTTTAGCAAGAAGATTAGCCAGAACAGGTTACTCACATACTGAAATACAAAGAACACCTTTAGGCGAAAAAATAATTATATACACAACACGCCCAGGTATTGTTGTTGGAAAAAGAGGAGAGAATATACAAGAATTAACAGAAATCTTAAAGAAGAAATTTAATTTAGAAAATCCTCAAATTGAGATTGGAGAAATACAGAATGAATTTTTAGATGTACATTTTGTTGCAGATAAAATAGCGTCAAATTTAGAAAGATTTAGTTCAAAACGTTTCAAATCAATAGGTTATAGTACCTTACAAAATATAATGGATGCTGGAGCTATGGGTGCAGAAATAGTCATTTCAGGAAAAGTTCCAAGTCAAAGAGCAAGATCATGGAGATTTTCAGCAGGTTACCTAAAAAAATCAGGGGATATTTCAGAAAATAAAATTAAAAAAGCATATGCAAGTGCAAATCTTAAATCAGGTATAATTGGTATTAAAGTTATTATAATGACTCCAGATATAGAACTTCCTGATAAATTTATCATAAGAGAAGAACCTAAAAAATATCTAAAAGAAAATATCAAATCTGAAGAAATTAAAACTGAACTCAAAGAAAAACAAGAAAATATAGAATTAAAAGAAGAAAATAAAACTAAAATAAAATCAAAAAGGAAAGTAGAACATGGTGAAGCTAAAAAAAAGTGATTTGAAAAATATGAATGAATTAGCATTAAAAGAAAGATTAAATGAATTAAATAAAGATTTAATTAAATCTAACACTCAAATAGCTACACATACTACTCCAGAAAATCCTGGAAAAATAAGAGCAATAAAAAAAACAATTGCTCAAATAAACACAATATTAAACCAAAAATTTAAGGAGGTAATCAAAAAAGCATGAGTGAAATTTGTTCAACTTGTGGACTGCCAAAAGAACTTTGTGTTTGTGAAACAATAGCCAAAGAAGATCAAAAAATAAAAGTAAAATTAGTTAAAAGAAAATTTGGCAAATTAACAACGCTTATTGAAGGAATAGATCCCAAAAAAATAGACATAAAAGAAATTGCAAAAAAATTAAAATCAAAATTCGCATGCGGTGGAACAGTTAAGGGTAACTCAATAGAATTACAAGGGGATCATAAATCAAAGATCAAAGAAGAATTAATCAAGCTTGGTTTTACATTAAACACAATTAATGTAAACTAAAGTTGATCTAAAAATGAACATAAAGGATATAGCAAAGATAGAACTTATAGGCTTAAATGTAGAGATTATAAATGCAAAAAATAAATCTTTGATTGGGATCAAAGGAAAGATTATAGATGAAACAAAAAATCTAATTTTTGTTGAATCTACAGACAAAAAAATTAAAAAAATAATCAAAGATCAAGTAAAAATTTTACTTGAATATCAAAACAAAAAATACGAAATCAATGGAAAAATTTTAAAATCAAGGCCTGAGGAAAGAATAAGAAAATGAACGAAAAAAATAAAACAAAACAAGAAATAGATTGTGGAGATAGACACTGTCCTTTTCATGGAGATATTAGTATAAGAGGAAGATCTTTTAGAGGAAAGATTATAAAAAGTGATATTCATAAAACTGTAACAATAGAATTTCCAAGACAATTCTATCTAAAAAAATATGAAAGATATGAAAAAAGACGTACAAGAATTAAAGCCCATAATCCTCCATGTATAAATGCTCAGGTTGGTGATATAGTAATAATTATGGAAACCAAACCAATATCAAAAACAAAAAATTTTGTTATAACTGAAAAATGCAACCAGTAAAAGCTCGAATAGTGAAATCCTTACCATTAGGAACGCGAATGGAAGTTTGTGATAATTCAGGAGCTAAAATAGTCAAAATAACATCTGTTAAAGGCCATAAAACAGTCAAACGTAGATATCCTGCAGCAGGCATTGGTGATTTAGTATTAGTATCAGTAGTAAAAGGTAAACCTGGTGTAAGAAAACAAGTTTTACCTGCAATTATAGTAAGACAAAAAAAACTTTATAGAAGATATGATGGCACAAGAATAAAATTTGAAGATAATTCATGTGTAATATTAAAAGATGAAAAAGGAAATCCAAAAGGTACAATCTTTAAAGGCCCTATTGCAAAAGAAGCTGCAGATAGATGGCCAGCAATCGCTAAATTAGCAAGCATAATAAAATGAAAATCAAATGGTCTAAACACTGGAAATCAAGTAAACAAAGACGTAAGCAAAGAAAATATAGATACAACGCTCCTTTACATGTTAGAAAAAAATTCTTGTCTGTAAATTTATCTAAAGATCTTAAAAAAAGATACAATACTAGAAATATTTCGTTAAGAAAAGGAGACAAAGTCAAAGTTGTTAGAGGACAATTCAAAAAACATATTGGTAAAGTTGAATCTCTTAATTACAAAAAAATTAGAGTTTATATAGAAGGTATTAATGCAGTTAAAAAAGATGGTACTAAAAAATTTATTCCGATTAATCCTTCTAACTTGATGATAACAGAATTAAATTTGGATGATAAAGAAAGAAAAAAAATACTTGAGAGGAACAAAAAATGAGCAGACACTTATCAAGAATAGCAGCACCAAAATCTTGGTCAATAAAAAGAAAGTTTAGAAAATGGATAACCAAACCAAGTCCAGGTCCACATAGTTTACAGAGCTCAATTCCATTAAATGTTCTCTTAAAAGAAATATTAAATTATGCTAAAACTAACAGAGAAATTAAAAAATCTCTTAATAACATTTTAATAAATAAGATTCAAAGAAAAGATTATAGATTTCCAATAGGTTTGTTTGATATAATTGAATTTCCAAATTTACAAGAATATTATACTTTAATTTATGATAGAAAAGGAAAATTCAAAACTTTAAAAATTAATAAGGAAGATGCTCAAACTAAAATATACAAAATTAATAGTAAAACAATTTTAAAAAACAAAAAAATTCAACTTAATTTATATGATGGAACAAATATTCTTGTTAAAAAAGATGAATATACAGTTGGAGATTCTATAATAATTAAAAACAAAGAGATTATTAAACATTTGAAATTAGAAAAAGGTGCTTTAATCTTTATAACTAAGGGTAAATATGTCGGTTTGACTGGAACAATTGAATCAATAAATAAAGGAAGTCCAATTCAAAAACCAACAATTTCATTCAAAAACAAAAATAATTTATTAAAAACAATTAAAGATCATGCTTTTGTTATCGAAAAACCTTTTGAAAAATGAACATAATGCAAAAAATCGACATAGAGAAGATCACACTTAATATTTGTGTTGGTCAACCAGGTGATAATCTAGATAAATCTATAAAATTATTAAACAAAATCACAAATTGTAAACCAATTCAAACAAAAGCAAAAAAAAGAATACCAACATGGAGCATACGTCCAGGATTAGCTATAGGCTGTAAAGTAACTTTGCGTGGCCAAAAAGCAAAAGATTTACTAAAAAGATTGCTTATATCGAAAGATAACAAATTAAGCGAAAAAAATTTTGATAATCAAGGAAATTTATCATTTGGTATCCTAGAATACATTGACGTTCCTGGTGTTGAATATGATGCATCAATTGGAATAATAGGTTTTGAAGTAGCAATTACTCTTAAAAGACCCGGTTTTAGAATCAAAGATAGAAAAATAAAACCAAAATCAATATCTAAAAAACATAAGATATCAAAACAAGAAGGTATGGATTATATGAAAAATGAATTTAAAATTAATATTGGAGGCTAAAAATGACAACAAGTGACTATAAAAAAGCATTCAAACAATTGAAAAATAAACCAATAAAACTAAATAAGTTTTTAAAACATAATGCTCCAAAACAAAGAACTACTGGAATGGCCATTAAAAAATGTAGACTTTGTGGTAGAACTCATGCTCATATACAAAAATATGGTTTACATTTTTGTAGACAATGTTTTAGAGAACATGCAAAAGAATTAGGCTTCAAAAAATATAGCTGAGGTAAAAATGTTAAATGATACACTAGCATCAATATTATCGAACATAACAAATGCAGAAAAAATTGGAAGGTCAGAATGTTTTTATAGACCATGCTCTAAATTAATAATGAATGTACTAAATATTTTAAACAAAGAAGGTTATATAGGAACATATGAAATAATCAATGACACTAAAGGTAAAATCTTAAAAGTATATTTATTAGGCAAAATAAATAAAATAGGGGTAATAAAACCAAGATTTTCTGTTAAAAAAGATAATTTTGAAAAGTTTGAGAAAAGATTTTTACCTTCTAAAGATTTTGGGGTTTTAATAATATCAACATCTAAAGGTCTTATGACTCATAATGAAGCTAAAGAGAAAAAAATAGGAGGCAAGTTAATAGCTTACTGTTACTAAAATGAGACCTAATAAAATTGAAGAAAAAATAGTAATACCAAATGATATCAAAATTGAAATAGTTAATGACATATTTAAAGTTAAAGGACCAAAAGGAGAATCAGAAAGAAAATTAATGTATCCTAGAATAAAACCTGAAATAAAAGATAACACTCTTTATTTATCTTCCCTAAAACCATCTAAAAGAGAAAAAACCATGCTTAATACATTTAAGTCACATATTAAAAATATGATTCAAGGTGTAAAAGAGAATTATATTTATAAATTAAAAATATGTTCAGGTCATTTCCTATGAACGTATCTATTAAAGAAAATAATATAATAATTAACAATTTTTTAGGTGAAAAAATACCAAGAAAAGCAAAAATTTTACCTAATGTTAAGGTTGATATTCAAGGAGATATCATTGTATTAGAATCAAATAATAAAGAATCTGCTGGTCAAACAGCAGCAAATATTGAACAAGCAACAAGAATAACTAATAGAGATAGACGGATTTTTCAAGATGGAATATTTATCACTGAAAAAGCAGGTAAATCAATAAAATGAAAAATTTACTAGAACTAAGGAAGCAAATCAAAAAGAAAAAACCACATTTCCTTAGACAGAATGCTGGTAAACTTAGTAAATTAAAATTAGCATGGAGACAACCTAAAGGTATGCATTCTAAAATGCGTAAAAAGCTAAGAAGTTATAAAAAACATCCATCTCCA
>JAZDLF010000023.1:0-2587 GCA_043802295.1 Candidatus Woesearchaeota archaeon
AAAATTCTTTCTAGTTCATTAAAAATGCCTTGAGAGTTTAACTCAGAGCCATCTTTTCTTTTAATGCTTTCTTCTAAATTGCTTTTTAGTTCAATTACTTCATCTAGTTTTTTCTGTAAAGTATAGTTTTGTTTTAAAATAACAAGATAATCATGTATAACTACTTCAACATGACTTAGAAATTTATATCTTTTTTTTGTTAAATTTTCTTTTTTAAGTTCTTTATAAATTTGTTTTTCCATCATTTCTCACTTTATTTAAATTAAAAAAAATAAAAATATTTACTTCATCTCTTTCATTTTACTTCTACCTGAAGTAAAAATCAATCTGATGAAGAATATTGCTACAATTACTAGTACTATGTCACCAAGTATCCAAAGTAAATTTGATCCAAATAAACTTGATACTCCTATTACTCCACCTGTAGGTGTAACTTGTTTACCTTGAACATTAACACTTATTGTACTTGTTTTTATGATACTATTACCACTTTTAACATTTATAATTGCTGTTTTACTTCCTGTAGTAGCATCACTATTTACAATTAATGTTATTGGTACTACTTTTGTTTCTCCTTCAGCTAAATTTACTGGCACATCAGTAGATTGTCCAAATCCACTTGCTGATAAACCCAATAAATAGCTTACTTGTTCATTTTCATTATTTGTGATTTGAACTAGTACTTGTTTTGTATCTCCTGCATTTACATCAAAACTTGGTTCTAAAGGTGTTAATGTTAATTCTTGTCCTGGTATTACAGCTTTACAACCTGAAACTGTTAATGTAGCTGACTTTGAATTTGAAGAACTTCCATCATCAAAAAATACTTCAGCTAATATTGTGTAAGTTCTCTCTGCAGCATCTTCTGGAATTGTAAATACTATATTTCTAAGCACAAAATCATCATTTTCATCAACATCAAAACTATCAGTTTGCAAGTCTAATTTTAACTCAGTATTTTCTAATCTAAAGTAAACATCTTGTTCATCGCTTGAGCCTATGTTTTCTGTTTTTAAAGTTACAGAAACTGTATCTTCACAAGTTGCAGTACTTGGATTTAAAGTAAAATCTTCAATTATCATATCATGATCTTCTTTATTTATATCCAAATCAACAAAATCAAAATCACAATGTCTTTCCTCATGATCATCTTCATTTGCTTGGATATATAATCTAAAATCATTTCCATCTTCAATATCACTTGGTATTTCTAATGTTAATTCAAAAGCTTCAGAATCATCATTATCAATACTTATTACTTTTGAGTCTACATCATCAATTTTTTCACCAGTTGTTAAATCAAATAAAGTAGCAGTAACAATAACATCTAAATCTTTAGTATAATCATTTGTTACATCAACATCTATACTTATTGTATCTCTAGGTTTGAATTCATCTCCATCATCAGGTTCACTTATTTCAACTGTAAGTTGACCAATGTTACCTAATTCACATACATTTGGCTCAACTCTTAATATTATATTTCCTGAACTTACAGAAGCAATTCCATCACTTGCTGTAAATTGTATTGTGTTTTCTCCAATAAAATCTTCATCTCTTGGAGTAAATGTTATAGTGTTACCTGATAAAGAAACATCAATATCATCTAGAGTAACTGGTATCCATGTATAAGTTAAAGTATCATTATCAGGATCGTGGAAATATGTTGCTAAATTTAATGTGCTACTTGTGCCAGCATTCCATATTTGTGTTGGTATGCTAGGACTTATTGTAGGAACATCATTTACAGAATTTACTGTTACAGTAACAGTATCTTCATAAAAGTCTGTTGAATCAGTTGGATTTGTTGCTCTAAATGTTATAATTTCTATACCATTCCAATTAGCTTGTGGTGCAAATGTTATAACATTTAAACTATTCTTAGTTATACTAATATGCGAATTACCAGTCCATGTCCAGGTAACACTAGTAGCATAATTATCTAGATCTATAGTACTATCAGTTGTATCCTCATTCATAGTTATATTGGGAATATTGAATGCAGGAACAGCCAATACAATACTTGTTAGAATTAATAAAAATACACTTATAATTCCTAATTTTTTCATTTTGGGTCCCCCTAAATTGATTTAGATATCTAAATTATTACTATTTTACAGTTGTAACCCCTTTATAAATTTTATGGTGGTAAAGGATATATTATAATATAGCTATTCTAGAATATATATTAAAATCCAAAATTTCTTCGTCGATTAATTCTTACTTTGATCCAAATAGTAACTAAAATTCCTATTATTAATAAAGATCCTATAATACCCCAACTAATATTTGGTTTCTTAAACATATCACTATCAAAACCAGCTTTTTCTAGTATTGTTTCTATTATTTTACTTTCTTTTGGAAGATTAATAGTTTGACCAGTTATTTTATTAGATTCTTCAGCAGGAACTTCTTCTATAGATTCTTTTTTCTTTCTATCTTTATTATCAGGATCTTCTCCTATTACACGCCTACTTCTTTTGATAACACTTAAATTAATTGTATTACTAGGAATATTGTAATTAGCATCAATTGCATTAAATATTAATTCTCTTTCTCCAGTAAAATCCTCATCAGGAAATATTAT
>JAZDLF010000024.1:0-14749 GCA_043802295.1 Candidatus Woesearchaeota archaeon
AACATATCATCAAAACAGTTTGATTCTTTGTTATATCTAAATTTTATTTTTTCTAGAACTTTTTTACTTATTAAGACACAGCCTAAACCACAAGCTCCTATTTTCATTAGTTTATGTTCTTGAATTTCATCATTATTAATAAACCTTACTTTATCATTATTAATAAATTGCCACAATAAAGGCGTTAATAAGGTTACATTATTGTTAGTTTGATAACTATAATAAACCCCTGTTATAATATCTTTATTATGCGCTAAAAGCTTCTCTATTACATCTTTTGGAGGAATAACATCTTGTTCTAAGCTAAAGAAATAATCATAATTTTCTATTGTTTTTTGTCTTAATATATTTCTAGAATTGACTATTCTAGATCTAGCTGGTTCTATATATTCATCTTTGATTATTGAGAGATTTTGTTCTTTTAAACTATTATAAAAATAAGGCTCTTTAGAATTGTCTACTAATAATATATCATAATTTGGATATGTTAATGATTTTATTGATCTAATGTACTCTTTAATGCAATATTTTTTAAAATCTGATACAGGACAACCAACTAAAACTTTTGGTAACATAATAATAATTTAATGAAAATTATATATAAATTTAATGTATTAAAACGCTGGACTAAAATTTTATAATAATTATATATACTTAAAACCTATCTTCCAACAAATCTTTTGGAATATATGGAATTATTTCTTCTTTTTTAAACACAATTGAAATTACATAACCATTTAAATTGTAAGGCTCATTTTTTCCTGGGGAATCTTTTCTATTATATGTAAAATTATTTCCCTTTAAATCACAAATAAATCCATCTCTAGCTCTAATTATTGGTTCAGCCATAGCTAAGTCCCACTCTTTACTATAATTATAATTTAGAATAATAAGATTAATTTTATTTTCTAATAAATCAGATATAGATGCTCCTGCTGCACCACATGGCAGAATTCTTGAATGTAATCCTAATATATTACCTAATGTTCTATAGAACCTCTTTAATGATTCATTTTGATCAACTTTTCTAATATATCCAATTAACTGTTCTTTAGATAAAGATGGTAGTGGCAGTTCTTTTCCTTTAACACTATAAGTAATAATGCCTGATCCATCTGTATACCATAATTTATCAACACCAGGTAAATAAACAATACCTGCAACTGGTAAAAAATTCAAATCATCTTGTTTTTTTAATAATGCTGCGTGACATGCATAACCATCAGCAAAACTCATACAAAATTCTTGTGTTCCATCAATAGGATCAATTTGCCATATTAAATGATGATCAAATCTATCTAAAAATTTATTCTCTTCCGAATAAGAACCTGGAAATTTTTTTCGAATTTTATTTAAAATATATTCACTAGCTTTTTTATCTGCTTCAGTTACAATATCTATAAATTTTTTTTGATCTCCTTTTTGTTCTGCAATCACTTTACCCCAACGTGGTAGAATTTCTTTTTGAGCTGCTTCTCTTAGTACATTAATCATTTCCATTACTTCAATACTATATGTATTACTGATCATGTCTATTGAAAATAAAAAATTTCTTAATAAACTTTTTGGTTGTAATTATTTATAAGGAATAAAAACGCCGAGACTGGGATTTGAACCCAGATATCCTTTCGGAAACAGGCTTTCTTTATAAAAAACTCAAGGCCTGCGCAATACCAGATTATGCGATCTCGGCTTTATGGTAATAATATTGGTATATTTTCTTTTATTTGGTAATTTTTATGACATTTAGTACATATTAAAGCTGTTTTTTTATCATTATATTTTAGATTAGCTTTACATATAGGACATGCTAATATATCAAATAGTTCTTTTGCTATTGGATCTTTCATTTTAAAATAAAATATGTAGAATACTTTTAAATCTTATGGTTTCATTATATTTAGTAAAGTTAAAACTAGTCTATTAGCACCCCTAACAATTTCATATTCATTATTACCTTGAATTATTATACAACCATTTTGATTATAAATTTTACTTTCTTGACCTATTTTAAATAAAATAATAGATGTATTAGTAGAAACATCATTACATGTTTTAACTGGAACATCTTTACCTTCTATAGGACTAGTTAAAGCACCATGTGTTGGTAAATTAAAGAAATATTGATTACCTGTAATTTTACTAATTTCTGTTGCTGCTATTACTGATAAAGAAGATGCATTAGAAGGCATTGTTATGTATAATTCTTTAACTCCTTTTTTAAATAATTCATTTTTGATACTTTTTATATTTGAGTCTATTGTTATATTTTCTAAATCTTTTGGATTATTCCTAAAGCTAATTATAAATGGATTAGGGTTATTTTCAAAATAAAATTTAATTTTGTAAGTAGGGACATTATTATCAATTACTTTTTGTACATCAAATCCATTATAAGTAAAATATATATCAGAATAACGTATTTTTTGATATACAAACATTAATAAAGTTCCTATTATTAATACTACTATCAAAGATAATATTATAATTGTTAATTGTTTTTCTCTTTTTTTCATTAAACACCTAATAATATTAAAGTTAATTTATCTATTATTTTATCTAATTCTTCTTTATTTCCTGATATATATAAACAGTTATTTTTATATTCTATTTTTGATTCATTAGATTCTTTTAGTATAATAATTTTCTGAAACTCAGATGCATCTGCGCATGTTTTGATAGGTATATTTGCACATTTTTCTATATCAACTGTACATGAATTTATTATATTACTTTTTAATAAAGGTTTAATATTTATATTAAAATGAAGATAAGCTTGTTGAATATTTTCATTTGGGTTAATGCTTAAATATATTTTTTGGGCTGAATTTAAATCTTGTAAATTTATATTAGATATTTGTATATTTTCTAAATCTTTTGGATTATTCATTAAAACTATTTTTTGGTTATTAATATATGATAACCATCCTTCATCTGTTTTGGTAAATTTTAAATTATTATACTTAACTTCATTTTCATTACTACTTCCACTTAAAAATATTGTAAAAGTACTGCCTATCATTAAAAATACTAAAATTAAGGGTAATATTAATTTTTTAATTCTATATTCTCTTTTTTGAATAATTTTCATCGACGAAAATAAGATTGTAGTATTTAAAAAAGTTTCTAAAATTTGAACATATAATAAAAAAAGAAAAAATAGGTTTTACCTATTTATGCTGTGTTAACTGTTGGTGCATTTAATGAACCAGTTATCTTAGCTTCTGTTGTTTCTAAGTTATAGTTTTCGTAATCTTTCAATACTTTAGAAGCCATTCTTGTATCAATAGCATCTGTACCAGCTACTAATAAGGCTACTTTTTGTCCATTGTTAACTAATTTAATCAAAGCTTCTCCAGGGCCTAGTGTCCATCCTGAACATGTTGGCAAATTAGCTACTTGTTCAACTAATGGATCTGCACATGGACCACCGACTAAGATTAAATTGTAGTTTGCTGGATCACTTATTTCTGTGTTCAATTTTGTGTCTAATGCAATTTGTGTTGGTACATAACTTGTTGATCCACTTTGTACTGTTGTAGATGTTCCTTTAACAACTACATTAGCTTTGACTTGATCACCTGGTATTTCTAATATTAATTCATCAGATGCCAAATGGTTCTTTGGATCACGTATTATTATACCATAAGCACTTCTGTGATCTTCATCTTTTGTACCAATACTTGTATTAGCAGCAGCAATATTATGTGTTGGTAACAAAACAGATTGCCATCTTAATTCAGCTGATTCTGCTGTATTTGCTGCAGCACCAAATCCTGAAATGTTTCCAGCTACTCTTGTTGCACTAAGTATTATATCATCAGCACCACGTAATAAATCATTAGTACTATCACCTGTTGGTGAGATTGATAGATTACAAGTTTGATCCATACTAAGTTGTATATTGCTACCTGTTGTATCTCCATAGTTTATTTGAGCAAATGCAGATGATGTTGCAACATCTGTCCAACCAAATATTTGTGTTTTTCCATTATTGTCTTCGTATAATATAGTCCAGTTTTGAGCAGCAGAAATACTACCTGAAGCTTTTTTAGCTAGACCTTCACCATATAACCATATTTTATCTGTTTTTCTATCAACTTGTGTTCCATTTAGATTTGCAGTTACACCAGCACTTGCTATTAATTTAAGTCCTTCTGGTGCACTACTATGGATATATAATGTTGGTACACTTGTAAGTGTTGAATAAGCTTCACTTATATCTGAATCTGATTCATATTTAATTGTTAAAGTCATATAGTCATCATCTGGAACTGTTAATGAATCAAAGCAGATTGCTAAATATTTGTTTGGTAATTCAATACAATCACCAGCTTGTGGTGGATTATCTGAATCATCATTCATAACAAAATCATTCTCTACACCAATGTATGGACCTGATAAAGAAGTTTTGTTACCATCTGTTGTGGATGATGTTATTGTTGTTGAAGCTTTTGTGTTTAAATTATTTATTTTCCAGACCCAGTTTGGACTATTTTTGTCTTCACCTGGATAAGCATCTTGGTCTTTGTATGTTGATTGAGCAGATGTACCTATGATCAATGATGCTGATCTTTCTGATTTAGTATCTTCATAGAAAGTTTCATCATTTGAAATTTCTATTCCATTTACCATTTCAGTTGTATCTGCTGGAATTGTTTCTACTGTACCATCTACATCTATGACAATAGCGCCACCAATACCAACGTTTTGCAAGGTAACTTTTTTACCATCTACTGTGACAGTATCACCTGCATCCATAAAGTATTCATTACCCACATAAGCTGTAAACTTATTAGCAACAGATGTATCAATATCTGTTATTTTAATTGTTTTACCTAAGAATTTTAGTGTTAGTGGGTTTGTTTTAGTGGTTTTGTTTAGTTGTATTTCTTCATCAAATACATAGAAATAAGCAATGCTATCTCTTGAAGTTTCCATGATTACTGATGTTTCATAATCATCATCTGAACTTGTTAAAGAAGTTGCTATATATGGTGAGTTTCTATATAAATCAAGCTCGTCATGTACATCATAGTCTGCACTTTGAAAGTTTATACTTGTATCTTGCAAACTAGAGATATCATCGTCTTGTAATTGAAAGTCCATTCCAACATTACCATCGGCTATACCCTTACCTATTGGAATATCCTTGGTTTCACCACCAGCTACAACAAGATTTGTTCCTCCTCCACTTACTGGAGTTTTAGCCATAAATTGTAATTTTGTGGCTATGTCTACAGCTCCTAATGTATCTGATGCTGCTGCATCTTTACCAACTACAATAGCTGTTGAAGGATCAAATTTTCCTTCTTTACTAATGAAAGGCTGTGGAAAGTCTTTCAAATCTAAAGCTACTGCACTTGTCAAAGTTGCTCCAAGCATAGTAATCCCTGCGCCAATCGCTGCCATTTTTTTAATGGCTGATTTTAGTCTTTGCATTTAGCAAACACCTCCGTTTTTTCCTGTTAATCAGGATCATCATTCAGACTTTATAGACTAGTTCTATAGCTTTAACTAGCTTAAAATCTAGGTTTTAAGATTATTTGAGTGTTTATAAATATTTATAGACTGTAGAATATATATTTAGTCTTTTTTTACTTAAAAAGAGTTAATATGTTCTTTATTGACTTTATAGAGACCAAAATGATTCTTATTTTTTTACTACTCTTCAAAGGTTATTATTTATAAATATTTAGCAAACTAATAGGTTTGTATCAAATATTATATTGTTTTTTGTAATTGGATAATTAGCTACTATACCTGATGAACATGATCCTAGACTAAAGAAGGGTTTATTATCTGCTGATATTGTAAATTTATATTGAGTTTCATTACTTAAAGATAATGCTATTAGTTTAGGTAATTCTTTGTTTAATGTATCACAATCCTTTTCAGAGTAGCATTTATAGATTAGACTATCAAAAGGCTCATTTTTAATGTTAATTTTTAATAAAGCTTGGAGTAAATTATTGGTTTGTACATTAGTTCTCATTTCAGGTATTAAAGTTGAATTATTAGAACTAAACTTTAGATAAAATACGCCAAAAATTAGTAATAAGACTATTATTATTGCTATTCCTAGTATTTCTGTTTGAGCTTTTTTCATGGATAAACCTCTATTATTAGTTTACCAATGCCATATTGTTTATTTTGAGGATAATAAAGTGATATAGGTGTTGATATTATTTGTTTATTTTGTGTTTCTATTGCTTTATGTAATATGAATTTTTTACAGTTTAAAGGGAAATTCATTTGTTGATATAATATAGGAGTACATAGCTTGTCTGATGTAGGTTGAGGATAAACCTGCTCTATTGTTATTGTTTTTTTATCAAAAATAGGGTAATCTTTATTATCATCTACAAAAGCGAGTAATTTTACTATATCTATACAATTATCTTTATTACATGAAATATCGGGCAAAGAACTTATTGAACTTAATAGAACAGAAGATGAAGTTGTTAAAGCATCTTCTCCTTTTTCTCTAATATTACCTATGGAATATTGATAATAGAAAAATATGCTTATAATTAGTATAATAAAGAATATAATTAATACTATAAGGGTTTCTGTCATTTCAAGCTGTGCTTTAGTAGATTGATGGGCAGTCATTTTTTAATAGCTCTTTGTTTTGAGACTCTAAATTATCACGATACTCATATAATTTATTATCTTTTAGAGTTCTAAATGTATCTAAAGTTTTTTTAGCTTCTATTAATTTTGATCTACATAATGGTTGATTAATTTTTATTAATAGATAATATGCTTTTTGTGAATAAATATTAGATATAAAATCTAATTGATCTAAAGATTTTTTATATAAACAATCATAATTTTCAGGAGAAAAAATAGCACCATAAAGTAAAGGTTCACCTAAATAGATATAATGTTTATTTTTAATTATAATATCTTTGTTTTTAATATCAACTACAACAATATTAACTTTAGGTCCTTTTAATTGAATGGTTTTTGGTTGTGTAAAAAAGATTAAATTAACTTGTTGTAGTGTAGAAGAACTTTTTTGTATTGTGTTTTGATCTAAATTTTTAATATCAATTAATTGATAATTGAATATTTTTGGTATTTGTAAATTTTTAACAAAATTAAATGAATTACTATCATAAATTAATAGATAACGAATGTTTTTGTTAGATAAGTAAAATAGATTTGCTATTCTAAAAGGAAATTCCCAAGATAAAGTCCATGCTTGTATTTTTTCATTTTTTAGCGATGATGGAGCAAAAATTATTTTTTCAGTTGATTTTTCAAAATCTGCAGAATTTAAACTGTCACAATCTAAATTTAATTCTTGTTTGATATCAATGGGTTTATTTGATTGTTGTGATGTACTTAAAGCATTAAGTTGATCATCTAAATTAAAAATTGCTTGTCTTATATTGATTTTATTTGAGGTTTCTATATGCTGATAAGCAAATCTTACAAAAAAAGCTATTATAAAAACTCCAACGATTAAAATAAAAATCCATTTAAATGGAATATCTGAGATTCCTTTTTTCATTTTAATTCAACATAAGATTTTTTATCATAAATAATTTTAGTTATGGTTGCTATAAATTTGCCATTAACATTAAAACATAATGGTGCTTGACTAACTTTTAAATAATCAATTTTAAAGCTATTCATAGAAAAATCTTCTATTGGAAAAATATACATATTATCATTATTGTTCATTAATAATTTTAATTCTGGATCTGCTGAGTTAGGTATTTCATTTAAATTTGTGAAGCAAACTTTTTTTACTTTCTTTGGTAAATTTAAATTAATTTGTTTAGAACTTCCTACATCAAAATTATAATAAGTTTTAATATTGTATTTTAAATCATTAACAAAATTTCCTAATTCAACTAATTCTGCTTTTTGTTGAAAATCATTTATGGCTTTATAACCAAAGAAGAATAATAAAACTATTGTGATTAAAGCTAAAATATAGATAAATGGCTGAGATAAAAGTTCACCTTTTTTCATAAAAAGAAAAATAATTTTTTAGTTTAAATATTTATGGGTATATTATAAAGGAGTTTTTATTATTAAATTCATCAATACATGTTATATAATAAACTTTACTATCAAGAGTTGCTTCATGATCTAGACTATTTTCATTTGTCATTGGGTTTCCTTGTGTATCATAATTAAATGTTCCCGTATTACTATATTTACATGTTGAAGTTTCATCTAATGTTATATGTAAAATATTTGTTTGTGTATAAAGTTGTTTTAATCTAGGACCGGTTCTATCAACTAAAACATTAAATGTTGTACTAGTAGAAGCTATATTTCCAGCAATATCAAAACATTTAACATAATAAGTATAAGCTCCTTCTTGTAATAAATTAAATGGTTGTTCGTGATAATTAGCATTTGTTGTTAAAAATTGAACCATATTTTCAAAAGAAATATCTTGTAAACTATAACCACATATTGCTTTTCCATCTTCTGCCCCACGAGCTGTTATAACTTTTAGAGTTACATTAGATTCTTTTATATTTCCAGAAGGACCTATAGAAGATATTTCTAATGGAATAGATCCTCTTAATGTAAATTTGTATGATTCTGAATTTATATTATTAGATCTATCTTTACATCTAAAGAAAAATTCATTATCTTTATTTGTTAGTCCTGTTAAAGTTGTTGAACATTGATATAAACCATAATATATATTACTAACATCAAAGCCTGAATCAACACAAGTAAATGCATTTGTCATTTTTTCATATTCTGCATCAAATTGTGACCATGAACATTGTGCTGGTTCATTTAAATAAATTTTTAAATTTGTAGAGGTTGTATTAGCAGATAAATAACCATTATTTATTATACTAGTTGCTTCTATGATAGGAGGGGTTAAATCTGGGCCTTTATCAACTTCAAATTGTATATAGTAATCTTTTTCATTTGCATTTCCAGTTGCATCTTGACATCTTACAAAAATTTGATATTTACCACCATTTGTTAATTTTAAAGCTTCTTCTGTTGTAATTTCAGATGGTAAGGAAAACATCATTGAATGATTATACTGATAAATTGTTGAATCAAAATAATTCGTCATTTCATTATATTTTTGAGAATTTTTTAAACTAAATTTACATTGTGAAGGTTCATTAGTTTTAATTGCTAGAGTTACTGGTGTAAATGGTTTAACTTTTTGATTTAATTTGTAGCCTTGATAAAGTTGTTCTGTTATTGTATAATTTTTTATTAAAGCATCTTTCCATGCTGATATTATTGGAGCAGAAACATCATTTGGATGTATATTAACACATAATTCATTACTTGTGCCAGCATTTATTATTGAACATAATTGACCAAGGGACTTACATCTATATTCAGAACATGTTTTACCATTTTCATTACATTTTTCACAATCTGATCCTCCTGTTGGAGCTACCCATGGTTCACATTTAGCTGTATATTTTTCTGTTTTTTCAGATTTTAATAAAATATCTAGAATTTGTACAATTGTATAAATCCACATTAATGTATTAACAGCGCTTAAAACATTACCTAATGTTGTTGATTGAGTTGTTGTTATTTTTGATCCAGCTTCCCATCCTTTAATTCCTTCTATGGTTTCTGTTGATTTAAATTCTACCATGCCACCTTCACCAGTAAAATCTTCTATTCCAAATATTTCATTTCCATTTGAATCTACAACTGTTTTATAAAATGTATCTTCAGACATTCTAACAGTAGAACCTGCTGGTATTTGCACACCATTTACTGATTGACCAACTGATATTACTTTTGAACCAAATATATTTTTACTAATATCAGTCCAAGGTGATAATAATGAACTAGATCCTCCTGCTTCAAAACCTTTAGCACCCCAAGAAAATAAATTTTTAAAAGATTCAAATAAAGCACCAATACCTTTCCAACCAACTGCTGCTCCTTCTGTAAATTTATTAGCAAACATTCCTGAAAATACTGCAACAATTAAAGTTGGTGCTAATATAGACAAATATTGAGAAATTCCTGTTTTAGATTTTTTATCTTGACTAGATTTAACTAAAGTATTCCAATCATCATATTTTGGAGTTCCAGGTGCATCTTCTACAAAACCATCTTTTGTAAATTTTCCAATAATATTAAATTTAGCTCCACAATCACCTTGAGCTTTACAAAGTGTATGGGCTGCTGTTACCCATGATTCTTCTAAACATTGACAATTTGCAACACATTTCCACTTTCTTCCACCAGATAATAAACCAATACCAGGTCTTTCAAATTTAACTTCGCATTCTTTATTAGCTTTTTCACATTGAGTAACTGCATCTGCATCAGGAGTATATGATTTAGGATCTTTTTTAGTATTAGTTGTTGCATATCCTGTTATATCAATAACTTGTCCAGTTGTTTTTGTTGAACTAGATAAAGGTTGTATATTTGAATCTCCCCAGAATTTTAAACCAGGTGGAACATGAGGAACACAAGTTCCATTTGTAGCTGTAATTCCAGCTTTTAACCAAAAACAATCTCTATTAGCAATATTTTCACAACACTTTTGATTTTTACAATCACTACAATCTTGATATCTATTAATTCTACAAGCTGCTTCTATAAAATCACCTTTAATGTAAAATGTTTGTTCAAGTTCATATGGTACTTGACCTAAAACACCTTGAATACATATTTCTTCTCTAAAATCTTTACATGGTTCTGTTAATTCTTGGCCATTAATACATAAATATCTATAATGTCTAGAACCAACTAAATCTTGTGCAAATCCAACAGGACCATCATAAACACACCAAGATTCACCATTTTTTTTATCTGAGCCAGAATTAGGACTGAAATCATTTTTGTAAATATTTTCACATGATAAATCATTACAAGAAAAATCTCCATCAGTCATTTTTACATCTTTTGGAGCATTTCCACATAATGTATTAGTAGCATAATTACAATTACCACAATTTGGATCATTTGCTTTACTTAATGTACATGATTGTTCTTTTTGAAGGATAATACCATTATTGTAAGATTTTGATTCATCTGCATCATAAATATTTTCAGGATTACCACAAGAATCAAACCAATAAACTTCATCTTTATCAGGTAAACAACCTGTATAAGTTTGTTTTGCGCATTCACATGGTAAAGCATCATTTGAACATAATGTATCTTTATGAAAACCAACTAAAGTACTATTATTTGATGTTTCTGTACAAGAAGCTCTTGTTCCAAAATTACATGTATTATCAGAATGAACACAACAACCTTTTTCTTCTGAACGACATTGATCAAGACATTCTTTTTCTGTTTTAAGTTCTTCTTTAAATGTCATATTAACACCATATTGAGTTGCTGCTTTTTTACATTGAGTTTGTGTTACAAATGAACATTCATTACTTAAAACACAACAACCTTTAGAACATTGAGCAATTTCACAATTAACATCTTCACGCCATGTAGAATTTTGAGAACTACATAAAGATCTTGGAGTATTTTTAAAACAACGACCTTCATTACTATTATAACAACAACCAAGTTTACAATAAGAAGTTTGTTCACAAGATGTGTAAGCAATATTATAATTTTGATTACATTGATCTACTGTTGTATATTGACAATATTGATTAGAATTTGTTTTTTCACAACAAGCTTTTTGTTGAGCATTGACTGGTTGAACTAAGTATACTGAAAAGATTGCACATATTATTATAAATATTTCAAATATTGCTTTTAATTTCAAGTAGGTTCACCTTCTATAAAGAATTGAAAAATGTAAGGATTATCTTTTGTTTTTAATATATATAATTTATCTGGATATGGACGTTGTTTATCAATTATATACTGACCTTTTTTCATTAACATATAAGTTAATTGATCAAATTCACCATATTGAGATTCGACATCTATCATATCTTGAGCTACATTATATAATCTTCCTAGAGGATAATTGAAATTAGATATAAATTCTTGTTCTGTTATTGAAACTTCATCTTTTTTTATTGTTATAGGCATTTTCACGGTTACAATTATTTTATCATCTCCAATTTCTACACTAGTTTTTCTTGTTCCCCACACAATATCATAACCTTTACCTTGAAATGTAGTCATATCAATACATTGCGATAATCCTAAATTAAGAGCATCTTGTAATTCCTGTTCCATATGAGCTTTAGTTAACATTCTATTATAACAATTTGGTTGTTTCTTAATGTTATAACATAAATAAGAAACTGTTTCATTATCCCACATTCTATAGGTATCTGTTGGAGTAGATAAATAACCGCCTTGCAAACCAATTTGTTCTATATATTGAGGAGAAACCTCTTGCATACATTTAATAACGTGATCTCTTATTGGAATCATTTTTGTGTTTAAATTTTCTGGTGTTACTGGACCAAAAAATAATTGACCTTTAAGATAAAGAACTAAAACAACAGATGCTACAATTAGAATCCCTATGATTATAAATAAAGTAACTTGACCTCTTTTTTTCATTTTTATGACCTCTTTTTAATTTTTATTGTTTGAATATTTATAAACATTATGGTTAAATATACACAATAAATTGTTGCATTGGATTATTATAAATGTCTAGACAATTTATGTAATATTTTTTACCTGATATTAATAAACTGTGTTCTTTTGTGTTGTTACCAAACATAAATGTTCCTGAACCATAATTAAATGAATCTGATGAATATTGACAAGTTGAAAGTTCATCTAGTATTATGTATAGATTAGTTGAATCTGTATATAAATATTTTAAAATTGAAGATGTTGTGTCTGATGTTATTTTAAAGTTTAAAATTTGAGCTACATTATTTCCTGCAATATCATTACATCTAATATCAAATGAATAATTATTTTTTTCTAAAACTAATGGTTGTGTATGAATATTTGAATTTGTATTAACAAATTCTATTGAATTAGGTGCATTTGGCAATGAAAATGAACATATTGCTTTTCCATTTTCTGCTCCATTACTTGTTGTTGCATATAATGTTATATTATTTGTATAAATTTCACCTAATGAATTTGGATTAGGCTGAGTTTGAGCAGCTAAATTTAATGGAGTAGTTCCTTTTAGCGTTAAAACATAACTTTGTTGATTTGTGTTATTAGAAACATCTTTGCATCTAATATAATAATTATTATCTTGATTTGGTTTAATACCTTCTAAAACTGTTAAACATTCATATGAACCTGTATATAAAGAATTATCTACATATTGATCTTGACAAATTGATATATTAGACATTTGTTCATAAGTTTTATCTAACTTATCTAATTTACAATTAGATGGTTCATTTGTATAAATTGTTAATGGTATTTCATGTATATTATTAGCAATAAATGCATTATTTGAAATACTTGTTCCTTGTATTATTGGAGGTGTTGTGTCAGGGCCTTTTTGTGTTTGTAAAGATATTACATATTCTGCTAAATTATAATTACCATTTGTATCTTGACATCTAATATAATAATTATAATATTTTCCATCTGATAATAATAAAGTTATGTTATGATATTTTTTGTATAAAGGATCTGTGAAATAATTTGGTAACATATCAGCATAATTTATTGTATGATTATCATTTATTTTACATTGAGCTAATTCATCTGTTTTGATACCAAATGTTATGGCTGTATAAGGAGCTATAGCTGGTGTTATAGAATAACCATTTGTATTTTGGGTTAAAGAATAACCAGGAGTTAATGTTTCTGGCCATGGAAAAATAATAGGAGAGTTTACATCATTTGGAGATATGTCAACACAATTAACAGCACTTGTTCCCTCATTAACAATTTTACATGAACTACCTAAGGATTTACATAAATATTCTGTACATGTATTAAAACCTAATTTTTCTAATTTATTTTTGTCTACACATTTATCACAATCAGAACCACCTGTTGGAGCTTGCCATGGATGGCATTCTGTTGTTACAATTTTATATTCAACTTTATTACATCCGCCAAATAATAATGAAAATATTATAAGTATTATTGCAAATGCAGCAATTATCCAACCAATAACTGGAAGCCCAATAAAACCTAATAAAGGTAAATTAAATCCATAAATAGTACCAACTGCTCCAAGACCCATAGATGCTGAAAATGCTATTCCTGCAGCTCCAAATGCACCAGCCATTACTCCAATTGCAATAGTTGCAGCTGCTAATGGTAGTGCATAAGTTTGTGCAAAACTTTCAAATCCACCTGGTTCATATTGATAATTTGCTTGTCCTAAAACCTTAGAAAACATTTCTGATAAATTTTGCATATTTCCATAAATGCCATATTTACTCCAATCTTGCCATGTTTTATCACTTGGTTGTTTTTTTGTTGCTTTTTTATTAATTTTATAAATAAAACCTGCATTAGATTTAGCACCTGCAATGTTATAGTTAGCTCCACAATCTCCTTTTGATTTACAATATTTTGCAGTGTCATCAATATATTTTTGTTCTAAACATTTACAATTTTGAACACATCCACTACAAGAGTTGTAAACAACAACACATTTTGTATTAGCTACTTTACATATATCTTCACCTTCTTCCCAGAAATTAAAACCTTGTTGTACTGTAGAAATATTTTCTTTAATTAATGAATCATATATTTCATTTTGTAAACAAGATGCTCCTGAAAAATCTCCTAGATTTGTAGTTGTATTACCTTGAACACAAATTTCTTCTCTATACTCACGACAAGGTTCTACTAATTCATTACCATAAATACATACATGTCTATATTGTCTGGAACCAGGTCT
>JAZDLF010000025.1:0-23978 GCA_043802295.1 Candidatus Woesearchaeota archaeon
ATTGTATGAGCTATTACTGAAATTATAAATAAAATTACAAAAATAATTGCTAACCATTTTGCTATTGTAAATGAAACTCCTGAAATAAATCCAAATCCAAATATTCCAGCAACTATAGCTACTATTAAAAATAGTATTGCCCAAATTAACCAACTTGTTACGCCTTTTTTGTTCATTTTTACCTCTATTATATTAAGATAACCTCCTATATAGTTTTTGCGGTTATTAATAGAATCAGAAAAAAAATAGCCAAACTTCCTTTATTTATATCTTTTTTTTCTAACAGAATGATTTAGTCCAGGAAGCACTTAACTACTCATTTTTGCAGAGTTTAACTTAATACTTAGATTTCTTATAAAAATTAGACCTAATCAAATAAATAATTAATATAAGTAATAATATACCTACAACAAAATAATTGATTGCATTTATAAGGTTACTAAATATTTCTCCTAATGTATAACCAATTAAAGGATAAATAATTGCAAAGAGAAGTTCTCCAGATATTACTGCAAAAATAAATTTTTTTCTATTTACCTTTTCTAATCCACTAACATAACTAGTAACAGCACAGAGATTTACAAGAGCAAATCTTGTAAAGAATATAATATAAAATCCATATTTATTTAGTAAACTCCTTACTTTGGGTTCATTATTTCTAAAAAACAAGAACTTTCTTAATTTATCTCTAAGTTTATTAGATAATCTCCTTGCTAATTCATATGCTAAAATATCTCCAATTACTGCTGCAACAAATGAGATCATCATAAATAAAATAAGTTTAGAAACGCTTTCAGCTAACGATCCATAGGCAATCATTATAATTGCCCCACCTGGAATACCAAGAGATCCAGCAAAAACCCAAAGAAATAAAAGGATTGCACCGCCTATATTTAGGTTAGCTATTATAGATAGTATCATTTTTTAAAAATTGTATTTAATCTATTTACAACATCAATGCAATTTTGTTTATATTGTTTACAAAAACGATCAAGTGTCATATGCCTATTTACTTGAGTATTATTTATGCCTATTTTTTTAAGTATCTCTGCACTAGTTATATTAAATCTATTTGAAATCATATTAATAGTCATCCAAGATTCTATTTTTAGTTGAGTATTATTCTTAAAATAATTTCGATGTTCTCTCCATGAATGATAATTTATAAAAACATGATAAGCTAAGAATAATATTAATAATACACAAAAAAATATAACAAAATAAAATAATATTTTAGACTTTTTTATTTTTTTCATTAATAGTTACAAAACAAAGGTCATATAAAAACTTGATGGTTAGTTTATCGTTTATGAAAACTTATTGTATTTCTCATTCTCTCAAATTTCCTGAGTTTTTCTCCAACAAATTTTTTATGAATTTTCTTTTTATGTTTCCATTCAACATTTTGGCTTCTTCCATCTCTAAAATCTCTATCATGCCCTGAAAATTTTTTTTGATGAAATGTTTTTTTCGTTTTAAAATGTTTTTCAACCATATTAACAAGAACTTGTTCAAATTCAGGCAAAAGGATTTTCTTGATACTTAAAGAGTCATCACTCAAAACTCTTCTAAAGTTTTCATAATCTCTTGATGCTAAAAGTGTTATTGCTTTACCTTCTTTACCTGCTCTTGCAGTTCTTCCAATTCGGTGTATATATTCTATATTATTTTTAGGACAATCATAATTATAAATATGAGACACATTTTTTATATCTAAACCACGTGCTGCAACATCTGTACAAACTAAAATGAATTTTTCACTTTTATGAAACTCTTCAAGAACTCTATTTCGCTTATTTTGATTCAAACCACCATGCAAAGTCAATGCATCAAAATGATGTCTCTTTAAATTGTATCCAATAAAATCTGCATTTCTCTTTGTTTCACAAAAAACCATTACTAACTTTGAAGTTTCTTTTTTAAGAAGATGTGCTAAAAGAGAAAATTTTTCCCTAGCAGGAACATCATAGAAAACTTGCTCGAGTTTAGAAGAATCAACATAAGGTTCAACTGATATCTCAATAGGGTGATTCATATATTTCCTTGAAAGCTCTTTAATTTGTCTTGAAATAGTAGCAGAAAACAAAAAGGTCTGTCTATTTGTTGAGCAAGATTCAATTATTTGAGTTACATCTTGAAAAAAACCCATATCAAACATTCTATCAGCTTCATCCAAAACCAAAAATTTTACTCTAGAAAAATCAATTGTTTTTCTTAATATATGATCAAGGACTCTTCCAGGAGTTCCAACAACTACATCAGCTATTTTTAAATTTTCAATTTGTAGACCTAAAGAAACACCCCCATATATTGGAACGATTTTTAGATGATTATATTTTGAGAAAATTAAAAGTGCTCTTGAAACTTGTTGTGTTAACTCTCTTGTTGGAGTTAATATCAATGCTTGTATTCCATTTCCTTTATGTATCTTTTCAATAATTGGTACTCCAAAAGCTAAAGTTTTACCTGAACCAGTAGCACTTTCTCCTATGACATCCTTTCCAGCTAAAGCTAAAGGAATTACCTTTTCCTGAATTTCACTTGGTTCATCAAAACCAATTTCTTCAAGAATTTTTAAAAAACTCTGACTTAATCCCATTTCTTTAAAATTTTTCATTTTAACAAGATCAATTAATTTAGTAATCTTTTTAAGGTTATGCAAATATTAATAAAAATTATTTCTATATAAAAACAAAAGTTTAATAAATATAAAAATCTTAAAAACAAAAGAAAAAGATGGTGCTAAAAACAGTTCTATATACATTAGGAACATTTGCTTTAATTAAAGGGTTAGTTGTTTTAATATCTCAAAAAAGTATAATTCATTGGGCATTAAAATTAGCAAAAAATCCTAAGACAGTTAGAAAATTAGCAATTATGGAAATAATTATAGCATTGATTCTTATTGTAATAGGATATTCAATAAGTTAATATCCTTTAGAGAATTAATTTAAGAAAAAAACAAAAATTTATATACTTTAAAATTTCTTTAAAATTATAATGCCTGGTAAAAAAGAGGATTACAAAAGAGGATATATCCCTGAAAAAATAAGAGGGGTTAAAGATTTCTTTGTAAAAGGTAATTATGAAACAACAAGATTAGAAGCCAAAGCGGAAAGATCTTTAGGTAAATTAAGTCTTCTTGCTAATTATATTGTAAGTATAGCAAATAGAATTAAAAGATATGAACAAAAACATTCACATGGATATTTAACAAATCCACAATTTAGAGGATTATTAAACAAAGAAAAGGAAGAAGTTGGAAAATTTAAAAGGCAATTAAAAAGCCTTGAAACAGTAGTTGCAGATGCTCTAGCAGTTATCCTAATTTTAGGAGCTATATTCTTATTCTCATTTTCCAAAGATCCAATAACCGGTTATTCTATTTATACAGCAACTTCATCTTTAAACTATGCAGTTCTATCCGGAGTTTTCTTATTATTATCATCTATTTTCTTAATAATAAAAACTCATAAATAAAAAAAGAAAAATTAAATATCTCCTATTCCTTTTTCATCAACTACAAATACTATTTCTCCATCAGGTAAACAAGGACTATCAACTAATTTAGCAACTCTTGTTCCTTTCTTACCTCTTCTTAAATATACTCTAACAGTACTTGCATGTGCAACAATATGCCCACCAACAGCTTCAGTAGGATCACCAAAGAACATATCAGGCTTAGCCATTACTTGATTAGTAACATATACTGCTATATTATATGTATGTGCTAATCTCAATAATGTATGCATATGTTTATTCAATTTCTGTTGTCTATCAGCTAATGTACCTCTACCAACAAATTCACTTCTAAAATGACTCATTAAAGAATCAACTATAACTAATTTTATTGGTAAACCATCTTTTATTAAATCCTCAACTTTTTCAGCTAACAACATTTGATGATCAGAATTAAAGCTTCGTATACCTCTAAAATTGTTTAAAATCTCATCAGGATTTAAATTCCTAACTTCTGCTAGTTGTTTTATTCTTTCAGGTCTCAAAGTTCCTTCTGAATCAATCCAAACAGCTATTCCACCAGCACCACCTTGTTCAATAGGTAACTGAACATTAACCGCTAATTGATTTGCTAAAGCAGTTTTTCCAGATCCATAAGGTCCATAACATTCTGTTATAGCTCCTGTTTCTATTCCGCCTCCAATTAAACTATCAAAAGCTTTACTTCCTGTTGTTATTTTGATCACATTATCTCTTTTTTTAAGTAAATCAATACCATTTTCAAATCCCATATCTAATTTTTGTCTAGCAGTAGCAATTATTCTTTTAGCAACAACTTCTCCAACACCAGCAGCTTCTGTTAATTCACCAACACTAGCAACAGCAATGCTCATTAAATCAGTAAAACCAGCATCCATTAATTTTTCAGCAGTAGCAGCTCCTACTCCAGGTAAGTCTTTAATTGTAAATTCTTTTTTTTCTTTAACTTCTTGTTTTTCTTTCACTTCAATCACCTTCTTCTTTTTCTTTTTCTAGATCTTGAACTTCAAAATATAAAAAATCTTGAGCTTTGTCTAACATAGTAATTAATTTAGGGATATCACTTCTTCTTACATTGTTAATAACTTCACTTCTCCATATATCTTCATTTTTCTTTTTAAAACTCCTGGATATGGTAACAGTTTTATAATTTACTTCACCATTCTCAATTTGTTTTTTATTATCCCAAATACACACTTCTATGTTACTTACTCTCCATTTTTTTATAGGTTGGTTAGCCATTTTATACCTCCAGCCCTATAACTAAGAACGAGATAACTATTAACCCATTGGTATTCCCGTCTTATTTCATTAGGGTTAAAATATATTATAGTAAAACTAACTTATAAATCTTATGTGTACATAATTAGAAAATGGCAAGTGAAAAATGATTGTGTTTAATTCCTAAGTTTAGGAAAGCTTCCATTCCATATCACAAAATTTTTCTTCTTTGAACAATCTTTCAATTTCAGTTTTTATATCTTTAATATCCTCCTTATTAAGTGGTTTGAGGTTCTTATAAAATTCAGGATTTTCTTCTATATATGGAAAATAGAGTGCATGACCATATTTTTGGGTTTTTGCACTTTTTGCTCTACCATAAATATGAATGTGTAAAAAAGGTCCTTCTGGTTTAAAGACACCCCAATTCCCACAATCCATATAATTAATCCTACCTACATCAACTCCATGTTCATTCATTACAGTAGTCATTGCTTGACCCACAATAATAGTTAATCTCATTAATTCAATGGCTTGTTTAGGAGAAAGTTGTTGTCTATCAACCAATCTAATCTTTGGGGATATCATAATATGACCACCATCATCTCTATCGATATGAGGGCTATCAAGTGATTCTACAATAAAATTTTCTGATTCATAAATCATTACCATAATAAAATTGAGTTACTGTTGATTTAAAAGGTTTGTGGGCTTTCCATCAAGAACCTAAAACTGAAACTAACAGTTCATATATGAAAATTGTTGAATTCTATATCAAATAAAACTTAAAAATAATAAATATATTTAATACTATTAATCCAAGAAATATTATTTTTTCTATTAAACCACCAACTTTAACAAAACCTCTAAAATCTAAAAAAGGATAAAATAAATGAACCCCTTCTTTAGTTAATCCATCTAATAACAAGTGCCCAATATATCCAATTAATATTGCAATTCCAATAGAGGTATAACCATTAACATATAAAACTAAAAATAAGAGTAAAGGAATATAAGCACTATGTATAATTCCTCTATGACTAAATATAATATTTATTATATTAGAAATAGGTATTGTTTTACCACCAATTTTACTTGTACTTAAATCAATATCAACAAAAATTGAACTTAATAATATCATAAATAAAGTAAAATATTGATGTTTAACATTAAAAATTTTAATGTATAACAATCCTAAGAGTAACCCAAATAATAAATGATTCTTAAACCTCAAGATTTTTCACCGTTTTTTGGATTAGCTCAACAACATCAACATCCAAAACTCTTTGAGCAGTAAATTCTAATCTATCAAACATTTCATTTCTTGTAACTCTTCCATTAATAACTACTTGTTCTCCTAACAAATTTGTTTTAGTTTCATCAAATTTTTCTGGTTTATATTTAAATTCTAAAATAGAATCTTCATTTAGTTTTAATATTTTTTCTACTTGTTCTCTAAAAGAAACAACTCTTATACTATCACTGCCATCATCCAAAATTAAATTCAAAACAGGAGCAAATTTTCCTTTAACCAACCCATGTTCATTACATATATTTTTTTCATTTTCTAATCTAACTTTTTTTCCACATAATTCACATATATTATAAAATCTAGGTTCAAAAATTTGTACAATAGTACCAAAGATAGTAACATTATTTTCACCAAATTTCAAATCTTTTATCTCTTTTCTTTCAAAATCTCCTGTCTTTTTTATTTCTCCTATAAATTCCTTTTCAGGATTAATAAATAAACCACCTTGGTTTCCTACATGTAATTCTTTAAAACTATTGTTATCTCTTACATAACCATGTTTTATTTTAACAATATCATTTTCTTTTAGATTATTATTTTCTATTTCTTTAATATGATTAACATCCCATAAAACAACCCTAATTACCCCAGTTTCATCTCCAATCAAAAAATTAGCAACTTTGCCTTCTCTATTTTCTTTTTTGAATTCTCTAACACCATATATTTTTATAACTTTTCCAACAACATCTACAGATCTCATTCCAAAGTTTAATTTATTAATTCTAATTTTTCTTTGTTCTAAATCTTTAAATAAATTAACGCCCAAGTCATTTGCAACTATGTGAGCAGCTCCTTCCTTACTTATCATATCTGATAATAATTCTAATTTTTCTTTGACTCTATTTTCAATTTCTTGATCAGAAACTTTTTTTTCCTCTTTGATTTTATTTACAATTTCATCATAACTTAAATTAAACATTTTTAAACAAATAACCCCTCTTCTAATTTAATAAAAAATTTGATAGTTATTGGCTCATATAAAACTTTGTTTTTTGTGGTAACATCAAAAAATATATTATTACCTTCTTTTTTAATGTTCCATATAAAGTCATTATTTTTAATACAACTATTTAAATTATCTGCTGTTTTAAAACAACTTTTAGAATTATCTATTTCATTAATAATTTTTTGATAATCATCTAAATCAAAGAACATTTTTTGTTTAAAATAAGGATTAATACTATAATCCATTGTTAATGATAATTTACCATCAGACTTACCAAATTCAACAAAATTAACATAATTATAAGTTTGTAGTGGTAAATGACATTTTTCAGTCTTTTTAGGTTTATCAGTTATTATAATTCTTTTATCAGAAACTATTTGTGACCATAAAGCATTTTTTAGATTTATACATTCCATCCATCCTTGAACTCTTCCAGGCCCAGCATTATAACTAGCAATTGCTACTCTTTCATCTTTAAAAAAATCCAATTGTTTTTTTATATATTTAGTTCCTGCATCTATGTTCTTTTCAGGATCCAATCTTTCATCTATTTGATCAGTAACAATTAAACCCATATCTCTAGCAGTTCCAGGCATTAATTGCATTAAGCCAGCAGCTCCTACACTAGAAATTGCATTTGCATTAAATTTAGATTCTCTTTGTATTATTTTTTTGATTAAATTTTCATCAATATTATATTTTATACTTGCTTTTTTAATTAAACTATCATATTTACTCACTATTTTTTCATCAACTTTAGCTTTTTGATAAGAAGAATAATATTTATCTTTAGGTTCACCAATTATATAATTATTATCTAATTTTATGTCATAATCTATTTTTAATTCTTTATTAGGATATTTAATTAAATACAAATTTAAATTATCTTTAAAATAATTTTCAAAACTTTCTTTGTAATGGGGTTTACAATTATTATTCCATAAATAATATTCATTTACTTTTTCACAATCAGTTTTATAATAACCACCATTTTTACCCAAATCAATTAAAGAATTATATTCAGCATTTTTAGCGCTTTCATCAATGTAAAATAAAATTCTTTCTCCTTCTTGATATAATTTAATCAATTCTATTTGTATTTTACCAATAGTTCTCTCTTCAGTTATATTTTCTGTGCCATATAACATAACTGCAGCACTTACAAATAAAATTAATGCAAATATTGCCATCAATGGTACAATTATTCCTTTTTTATTAAGCACAATATTCATATAATCTCACCTTTAGGAATCTTGTCTTATCATTATATATTGGCAGATACACACTAACATCTCCTGTTGGGTCTCTCATTAGAACTTTTTTATTTAAAATTTCAAAAACTTTTTTATTATCAGGCATTAAATTAACCTCGATGTTCCACATAAAACAAAAATTTGGATCATATGCTTTATCTAAAATCTCTTTAGTTTTATTTTCAAATTCTTTATAGTCATTTTTAATATAACTTTCAACAAGTAAATCAGAAATTGTTTTATCATTTTCAATAGGTGTTCTTAAATAATTCAATAATAATGTATTCAAATCTTTATAATCTAAAACTTTAACTTCGTTTTGAGTAAAACTTTTTGTTAGATTCCCTCCATATGAAAAATAAATATAAAAAACAGTAAATAATAAACATAAAAATATGAATGCAAAAATATCAACTAAATCAAAAAATCCTTTTTTATTCTTTCCAAGGTTTCTTTTTAAGAAAGCTTTATTCATTCTTAATCACCTTTATTGTTAAAATATCTTGCTCTAATTTTCCATTATTATTTACTAAAACATATTGTTTTTTCTCAACGCAATAAAAATTTTCAAATTTACAAAATTGTTCTTTATATTCAAAATCTTGTTTATTCAAAAATAAAATCTTATTTTTATTTTGTAAACTTAATTTAATCAAATAATTACCAGCTAAACAATTACCTAATCTTTCTTCATTAAATTTATTTAAATCAATGATCCCACTATAAACTCTCATATTTTCTTTGTAAGCAAAACAATCTCCAGAATAATATGATCTTAATGCCAATAAACTTAATTCTAAATTTTGAACTTTAATTTCTCTTGTTTCATATGAGTTTATTATATAAACAAATCCAGCTATAACTATAATCAAAAATAGAATTCTCCATATCCAAACTATTAATTCATAAAATGTAACACTTACTCCTTTTTTATTCATGCTACAGCATTCTCCTGTATATATTTAGTATATTCTGGATAATTTTTAACATTATAATAACAATTTGAACTTCTACTAAATGATATGTCTTTCAAATCATAGAATTTTAAAGGATCAACATAATTACCATCCATTATTATTTCTAAATGTAAATGTTCTTGATTAGTACCACTATCACCAGATTTACCAATTATTTGTCCTTTTGTAATTTTATCCTTTTCTTTAACACTCCAAGAATCTAAATGAATATAACTATATATTATACCATTACCAGCATCTATTGTAATCTCTCCTATATTTGGGATAATTTGTTTAACTATACCATCTTTAATAGCTTTAACACTAGTTCCTTTGCTTGCTCTAAGATCTATAGCTTTATGATATTTACTTCCTTCATTAACCTCTCTAAAACCAAAACAACTGGTTACAACTTTTTTATCAAGAGGCCATATAAAATTAGCTTGTTGTATTCTTTGTAATTCAAATGAATCTAGTTTTACATTTACACCTTGATCTCCTTGTAAAATAAAACCATTTTCATATTTATTAAAGTCAATAGCATTAATACCATATCCTTCTCCTAATAAAGCTTTTAATTGCCCTGAATATAAATTTTCAGCATATGGATATTCACTATAAAAACTTCCATCAATATATTTAACCTTAACATAATAACCATCTTTAAATTTGCCAATTGCAGAATCATATTCTTGTTTTGTTATAGGATAACTTGCACTAACATCTCCTGGTGCATCATATATAGTATCTATAAATAAAGCAACATCTCTTGCTAAAAAGTTTTCATTATATATTCTATTTTGAGAGACATCTTGTAAATAAGAATATAAAGTTAAAAATATTAAAATAACAAGTACTAAATAAAAAGTCCAAAAGAATAACCATTCAACCACACCCCTTTTATTCATATAATTTATTTAAATTATATAATTTATAAAGGTTACTTAGGAATAATTGTTACAGAATCTGATTTTCTTTCTAAAGATAATATTAATTCTTGCTTACCACAAATAGGCTCAAAACTTATAGAACCTAAATCTAATGCTATACAATTTTCACATTGATATATTAATTCACTAGATTGTTTTAAACATCTACACAAACATACTTTATTAATATTACAATTAATACCTCTTTTTATATTATTAAGTTCTTGTTGATTTTTATTAAAGGCCATAAAACAATGATCATTTGTCACATAAATTGATATTTCACTTTTTTCATTATCTTTCAAACTGTTTATTCTATTAACAAATTCTGTAAAAGAAGCAGAATCATCTTTTTCTTCAGAAATTAACATATCATAAACATTTTCTATTAAAGGAAATATTATCAATAAAAATATTATACCAAAAACAATTCCAATTATAGCTTTTAAACTTAAATCTAAATCTCCTTTTTTATGCATAATAATTAGAAAATAAAAGAGTATATAAAAATTATGTTAATTGTCCTGAATCACATGAAAATCCACATGGAATACCTAAATTTGTTATATCACCTAAAAAATTCTGATCTCTTTTAGCATTTCTTGCTGAATCTTCACTACAATACCACTTTGTATAATATTTTTTACCACCACTCTCTTTAAAATCTGCTTCTCCATCATTATTTGTATCTATGCTAAAATATTGAGTACAATATGGTGAACTCTTTCTAGATTCGGGATTTGGGTAGTTTATTGCTGTATCACAATATTGTTGACACATAGTTATAGCAAGACCTCTATCACTCCCGGCAGTAGTTCCATAAAATATTCTAGAAATTGCTTGTTTTAAACTATAAGTTCCTGATAAAAAGAATGCTATTATAACAACTAAAACAACAATAACTATAATTGCAACAATCATTGTTGTTAATGGTAATTCTGCACCTTTTTTATTCATTAATATAACCTCTTTATTTTTATTATTTGTAAATTAATATATAAGCTTTTTGTTTTCATAATTTAACACAATCATTATTCCAAAGTTGATACCAAATAGGTTCTACTTTACAAGGTCCAAAACCACAAGGGTCATTATTACAATTTTCTATCCAATATGCACTATTAAAGAGATTTTTATCATAATCTCCACATGAACTATAAACTCTACAAGATATACATTGAGATACCCCACCAGGTTGAGCAAATCTAAAACATCCAATTTTTCTAGAGTATGTTTTATCTTCTTTTAATGTATCTAGACTAATCTTTGTACCTAAAACAGTAAACTCAATTCTATTACCAAAAATTGGGCAGGCATCATAAGAAATTTTTCCACAATCTATTGGTTCAGCTAACTCTAAAATAACTTTTTTGTATTCATCTTTTATAGAATCTTTAAGGTTTTCATTACCTAGTTTATTAAATATTGACCATGCATCTAAATAAGTTTCTTTTGTATTACTTCTAATATTATTCCTAATAATATTCTTATAATCTTCACTTATTTTAACATAAGCTTCGTTAATTAAATCTTTGTTTTTATCTTCTCCAATTTCTTTTAATTTTTTAATATATTCTTCTAAGATTTCAATAGCTTTTTTGTAATTTCCCAGTTTTTCATAGGTAATTGCATCTTCTTTTAATTTTTTAACATCTTCTGGTAAATCTTTTGATAAATCCTTTTGTGTATTTATTATAGGGGTACATCTATCTTTAATGACTTTAATAGCGGCTATTTTTTTCTCACTTTCAACTTTATAATTTTCAGCACCTGTTTGTTTACAACCACCATAATATTTAGATTTAGGATCATTACAATTTTTAACATATTCTTCATATTTTTTGTATGCTGTACTAAGTTTATTAATAAAATCTTGACTACATTGTTTTATATCAAAATTTTCAATATCCTTAGAAAAAGAATTACCTTCCTGAAATAACAAATTCATATTTTTTTCTGCTGAAGATGTTTCTTTTTGTCCTTCAGTTACTTGTCCTATATTACCCGGTATATTTCCTAAGCCAGCTATATATTTATCACCTACACTTTTTATTGCACCAAAAGCCTTGCTCCAATAACTACTAAAACCAGGTATAACAATAAATGCAACAGCAACTAATATTATAAATACGACCAATACCCATATAGCTCCTTCTGCACCTTTTTTATTCATTTTAACCAAGAGCTTTTAAAAAAGTCTCCTTTATTTCATTAATATATTTTATACCAAAGAATAATAAACCAATAACAACTAAGACTATAATTAATTCAATTATTTTTTCTAAAGATAACATTGCTCTTTTCATCCTATTCTCACAATCTCTTTTATTTTAGCCAATAAACTATAATCTTTATTCTTTAAAGCTAATATAAATAATATCACAACAACAAGAAGTGCCAATCCTATTAATAATTTTCCTAATTCGCTTGATTCCAATGCACCCCTTTTCATATCAATTTAAAAATTTTTCTGCTATATAAATATTTATACTCTATAATGTAACTACTTCAGAATAATAATACTTATATATAAACTATTTTTCAAGCAAATATGCTCTCTAGAAGACAGTTTATTAAATTAGGCTCATTATCTTTATTATCACCATCTATTTTACAAGCTAGAGATAGAATAAGTGATAGACAAGAACTTTCTATAATATTATCTAATTTTCCAAATTTTCCAGTTGTTACTATAAATGATATCGATTATGGGGTTGGTATTACAAAAGATGATTTTTATCTAATATTTCAAAGAGACAATCATATAGTTGATAACGAAAGAATAATCAAAAATGCAATTTTTACAAGTTTAATACAAGAAAAAGTAAAAAGTTGTGATACAAGTGATCTAGAACTAAAATTAGAAACACTAAAACAATTATCAAAAGATTCTGTAATAGAAGAATTATCAGACTTAATAGATATATTTAAAGATAAAGAATCAGAAAAAGAAGAATTTATAATAAATCCATATAGAATTCTAAAAAATATTTTTAATACACTAAATAGCACATATATTAATCCAATATTTCAAGCACGTGCTTTAATTTTAAAACAAAGTAATTTAGTTTTAAATGATTATGAAAAGTTTATACAATTAATAAAAAAAGAATCTCTAAGATCACAAAGAGAAAATGAATTAAGAGAAAATGAGTTTAAATATAATAACACAACACGCAAACCTGATATTGAATATATTAATCATCTAGTTGCAAAAGAAATTTATGAATTAGGTTCAAAAACAGAACCAATAGTTGAACCATCTATAAATTACTTAAAAAGTTTAAAAGAACAACCAAGTGATTTTTATAAAGAAGATCCTAAAAATCTAAAAATTTTAAAATCTATAGTACACAAAGACCCAAATAATATTTATGTTAAATCAGAATTACAAAGAATTGGTAAAAACCTAGCTCAACAAATTAAATCTAGTCCAGAATATCAACAATTTGTTAAAGAAAAAAGAGAAATTTCTTTAAAATATCGTAATCTTAGAAACGAATTACATGATGCAAAATTCTTAACTTCTATAGATTAAGCTACTTTCACAACACAATCACATGGAACTATTGAAACTATGTCCTTAGAAGGTGCAATTATGATTTTAGAAGTTCTCTTACCCCACAAAGGCGTAGGAATAATTCCTAAATCTCCTCTTGGAGGAAATAATATTTTAATACAATCAGATTCTACTAATGGTACACAAGGTGAATATTTTTGTGTAAATGTAACAACATATTCAGTGTCCTTATTTAATTTATTTGATATGCCCTTAAATTCAATATTATCTTTAATTTCTTGATACTCTTTTTGATTTAAGATATTATTAATATCCTGAATATTAAAATCTCTTTTAACTTTAAATCTCATATAATCAAAACAATTTGTTTTTGCTCCTGGTGAATAACTTAATGGTACGCAACTATATATAACTATTTTTTTACCATTAAAAAAAGTACTCCAAGCATCAGTTATCTTATCAGCTACATCTTGTTCATTATCAAGTGTTTGAGGTCCAAAAGTTTTACAATTAAATTTACCCATTAAGATACTTAATTTACAAATCCATCTACTACCTTCATAACTTTCAATTTCATTTAAATTTGTAACAAGAACAACTAAAACCAAAAAAGAAACAAGTATTAAAATTAATACTACAAGAGTTCCAGTAGTTAATCCTTTTTTATTTAAGCATTCCATTTAAAATACCTTTAACAATCATAAAAATTAAAATTATTATAATAATAATTAAAATAAAATAAACAATATACTTCAAACTTAAAGTTTGTGATTCCATATTTATTCTACTTGTCTTCCACTTCTAAAACCAACTATTATTGCAATTACTCCAATAGCTATTATTATACCTTGATAATATATTCCTTCAGCTGGTATTCCTGCTAAAGAACTTGGAATCCAACTTTGTGACTTTAAAAGTGGCCATAACCCACCTAATACTATTAATATCCCTATTAATGTTAACATTAATTTCATTTTGCACCTCCTCAATCTTTAGATTTTTTTCTTATAAACCATCCAAATATAACACCTAATATAGCTAATATAAACAAAAGTCCACTTAAACTAAAAAGATCTATTCCTAAATTAAAATAAATACTATCAATTATATCATAAATCCAATAATCTCCACCCATTGTTCCAATCCATCTATCTAACATCAAAAAAAAGATATAAAGAAGAATATAAGCAAAGCTTATTGAAAATAAAGAACTACCACTAATTTGATGTATTAATTTATATACATAAAATAAAACAATTATAATAAATATCAATAAAGCCCATATACCAAAATTACCAATTAATGAAAATCCACTTTTTTGTTCCCAAATTAATAATGAAAATGCTAAGAATATTCCTATTCCAATATAAACTCCTTTACCACCAGCACCTTTAAAATGTTCACCAAAAACAGCTCTTCCTAACCCAAGAAATATAATCAAAAATATAAAAAAATCAAACCAACCAGCATTATTTTCATACCACCCAACAATTTGGCTTCCACTTCCTAATCTTGCACCAAAATCAAATAAATTAAGTACACCACTTAAACCTTGTTCTCTTACATAATAAACAGCATTAACATTAACAACTAACAATAATAACAATAGAATTACCAAAAAACCGCTTTTATTCATATTATAACAAAAATTAGATTTATATTTAAAACTTTCTAAGGAAGAATTTAAATAGTAAAAAATTCCTAATTATTAAAATGACACAAATGAAAAGATTGTATAGATCTGGAAAAGATAAAATTATAGCTGGAGTTTGTGGTGGTATAGCAGAATACTTTAATATTGATCCTGTAATAATTAGAATTTTATTGATTTTATCAATATTCTTGTGGGGTTTTGGAGTTTTATTTTATTTAATAGCATGGATTATTATTCCAAGAAATCCAAAACATAAATGGAATTAAGGCGCAGCAGCAGTCATATTAACTATATTTGCTAATGCATTAAATGCTAATATTCCCAATAAAGAAATTATAAAATACATACTAACGCTTCTAATTAAATTTTTACCAAGATTATATTCTAAATTTAATTTATCAATGCCTCTTTCAATGCTATTTGCTAAAATAGTTAATATAATTGTTATTTCAACAACATATAATCCAACTACAAGTTGAAATTGATAAGTTGGTATAACATCTTGTATTCTCATAATATTAACCAAACCTCCTAATCCACCCATGCCTTCTATATTTTCAGAAGAAAGATTAGAAAATTGTTCACCTAATTTGTTTATTATTGTAACAACCATTGAAGCTACACCAATAACAATACCAGCTATCATTGGAGTTAAAAAATTAATTTGGCTTTGCATAGAACTTATAATATCTGATAATAAATCTTTTAATCTTTCATTTACACTTCTAATTCTATTTATATATTCAGAAAATGTTATTAAACTTTTAGCAACAACTTGAGGACTTTTTTTAGCACTTTCCACTAAAATTTTCATAGAACTTTCAATTAAAGAACTTGGATATGATAAAATTGCACCTCTTTCATTATTAAATATAGCATTTTTAACATCCATACCAAACCTTTTTATATTATCACTCACTAATCTAAAAAAATTTCCAGATGGGCTATCTTTCATATTTTCTGCAACTTGTCCAAAAGCTAATTCAACAGGTATATTATCACCAACTCTATTACCCAATTGAAATAAAGATCCAGAGAATTCATTTTCTAAATTATCAATTTCTCTTTTAACCTTAATTATTGTTTTAGTTTTTAATTTATAATGAATACCTAATCCAATTGCTATTCCTAATGGAATTAATAAACTAAATACAGCAGCACCTAATCCATAAGGTCCTATATCTCCTTTATAATCTAAAAATTTACCTTCTAATAATGTATCTTTAAAAATATTCATGTCAAAAGCTGGATTTAAATAATGAATTATTATTGGTAATAATCCTGCTAATAATATTACACTTCCAATTAAAATCCCAATAAATAATGTGCTTATTGGTATATTTCCAAAATAAACATTTTCATATTTTTTAAATTCAGGATGTTCTTTTAAAACTTCAGCTTCACCATATCCTGTTGGTCTAGACAATAATACATTATAACCTAAAGCCATTACTAAAATAGGCAAAATTATATCATATAAAATGGCAATATGATACCATTTGATTAATCCCTGTAAAAAACTTCCTGCTAAAGGTAAAATAACTAAACCTAAAATAGGTAATATAACTCCTAACATATGTAAAGTTGTTATTGGTGATTTTAAATTTTGAGCATAATGCATCATTTTGTCATAAGTTCCTTGTAACATGACTTCTAATGCTTTCTCTAAAACTTCAACTCTTCTTGCTTCTTGAGATTCATATAAACTGCTTTCAATTAAATGAAAACTTTCTATAAATTCTATATTCCATTCTCTCCAGCTTTCTAAATAATTATCTAAAGATTCTTTTATTGTAACATATTTTCCAACTTCAACATCCCAAAAAACTTTTTTAAAATCTAAAGATAAATTGCCTAATATATGCTCAGCTGAAAATTTTATAGCTCTTTCTAAATTACTAGTATGTCTCATGTACATAACAACATATAAAATACATAACACCATTTGATTACTTGCTTCTAATCTCCACTTATTTGCAAAATAATTTGGTAATCCAGCAAGTAGCTTAATACAAATACCACCAGTTATTACAATTATTAAAGGTAAAAACACCATTAAATTGCCTAATAAAAATGAAGTTAATCCTATTAAAAGTCCAATAAATATTATTAGTATAGAAAATAAAGCAGCAAAACTAGTTGCTCCATCAGGAGTCATATTTAAATGACAAATATTAATCGATCTTTGTAATTTTTCTCTTTCTTGTTCTTTCGCTTTAACTGTTAAAATTTTTTCAGAAAAATTACATAATCTTTCATACCATCCAATATTAGTACTTAAAGATTCTTGTCTAAATATTTCATAATCTCTAGAAAAGTTACTATCTGAAAATTCCTCTGGATCAGTTTGCTCATTCAAAATATTCTCATATTTTTTAAGAATATCTTTTGTGCTTCCATTCAATTATATTAACACCTCTTTTTCTTTCTTAATCTGTTTTTTTAACCAATCTTCCCATTCAAAGAATATTCTTTTATTATCCAAAAATCCAACATCTTGCTTAACAATATCACATATATCATGAAATTTATCATTGCTTGAAATAACAAATTTAGCTTCTAACAATTCATTTAAATTTAATCTATTTGAATACTCAATTAATTTTTCTTTTATTTTAGCTCTTAATAAAATATTTTCCCAGACACCATCCCAATTTCCAACCCATTCTTTAACATTTCCAGCAATAGTTTTCAAAATTTCAGATTCACCATTTATTAGTTCATCACTTGGTTCTAAAGAATCTATATTAGGGTTATATGTCATTAAATCAACAAAACCTTTTTCTCTTAATGGATCTTCTTCCCAATGTTTTCTAACTTCAGCTATTTGTACAACTCTTCTCCATTTGTGTAATCCATCAGAACTTTTAATAGGATTAGCAATTATAATTATATCAGTTGCCTTAAAACTCGTTCTTGGAACTTGTAAATCATTAACAACTCTATCAAATACTCCATATGGACTTGCTCCATGAATTGTTCCTGCAACAACATTTGCTAAAGCTCCAATTCTCATAGCCTCATATAATGCTTTAGCTTCTATACTTCTAACTTCACCAACAATTAAAGAACTATCCCCCATTCTCAAACTAGCTCTTATTCCTTCATCAGCAGCAACTTCACTACCGCCACTCATTAAAGCAGATCTAACTTTCAGAGGTTGTATATTATATCCTAATGATCTCAATGAACTTACTGGTAATTCAAGAGTATCTTCTAATGTTATTACTCTATATTTTCTCATTATTTCAACCATACATGCAGCTAATAATGAAGTCTTTCCTGAACTTCTTGTTCCTGCTATCAACATTGTTCTTGCTCCATCTATAAGAAAACTAATTAGTCCAGCACTTAATGGATTGATCATTCTATTTTTTACAAACAAAGGCAAAGTCCAAGGTTGATCTCTATGTCTTCTTAATGCATATGCTAAACCAATTGGGCTTAATGGATTAGTTATTATAGCAACTCTTGCTCTTGCTCCAGGCACAATTAATTCAGTATCTAAAATAGGATTAGCCTCGTCTAATGGTCTGCCTGATAACATTCTAAATTTAGAAGCCCAACTTAATGCATCATCTTTACTAGGAATAATATTTGTAACACATTCATCATAATCTTGATGTACAATATATATTGGTGTTTCTCCTATAGGTGAATTAATTGTAATATCTTGTATTTTGGGATCTTGTAATAAAACTTCAATTAAACCAAAACCAACTGTATATCTAACCAAAATTTTAGCTAATTCATCTAATTCTTCATAGCTTACATTTATACCTTTATTTTGAGCTAATTCTTGTAATAAATCTCTACCAATATTCATAAAAGTAGTTCTTATTTTTTCAGGATCTAGAAATTCCTCTTCTCTTGGCTTATGTTCAGCCAAAACTCTTCTTCCTAAATCTAGTAATTCATAATGATCTTCATTTAATTTAAACTCTGGTGGGTTTAAATGATATAAATATTTAATATCTCCAGGAACTTTAAAAATTGTAACATCAGTGTTTTCATTAATGCTATAAACATCCAATTCTTCTCCATCTAATGGCTGTTGGCTCATTAATCTTGTAAACATAAAATCAGGTGTTATAGTAGCTCTAAAATATTCTCTATACAAACTTCTGTCACCAATAACATAACCTTCTAAATTTGATTTTGCTGCAGAAATTAATTTTGTTTTAATTAAAATTGTAAAAATATAACCTAACATATCAACATATAGTTTTCTACATGGAATACATTTTTTATCTTGTTCATTTTTTAATATTATATTTTCTTCTCTAAGTAATCTTTTACATTCAACAAAAGCTCCTAGAGGATCACTTCTTAACAAATTAAGAATTATATATTGCATCATTTGATATCTTAAAGGTAAACATTTATCACAGTCAGCTTGTGTTCCTATAGAATAACTTAAAAATTTTTTTTGTTTAACCAAGTGATTATATATATTAGCTATTTCTACTAACATTTGTGTTTGTTCATAATTATAACCATAATTTCTTCTTTGACTAAAAATAATTCTAGAAACTGAAGGAATTTCGGATAATTTATCTATAGTTCTGGCCATACACAAAGCATTATCTTCTAATGAAGGATTTTCACTACAATCAGAGCATTTAATTTTCATAATCTGCTCTTGTCCTTCAGAAATTATTTCATAACCACAAACCTCAATTTTTTTATTAATTGGCATATTTTAATTTTATTATTCTATTCTTTAAATAGTTTATCATAAACATTCAAACTAAAAGTCTAATATATTTTCTAATAATCTCTCCAAAAAATAATAATCCTGCAATTGTCAAACTAATATAAATGTTTGTTAAATTTTGTTTACTTGTAATAGCTGGTGAGTAATTAGTATTCAAAGTAACTTTTTGTTGAAGAGGTCTAAACTTTTCGCCATTTTCTCCATAGTAATCTTGGGGGTATTTTATTATCAAAATATTATTGTTAATTTCGGGTGCAGAGTTCTTCATTTCCCCAAAACATATACTCTTACATTCATAGCGACCCAAATTAAATAGAATTGATTCTCGACCATTAGAATTTGATTTTTTGGCATTAACAAAAAAGTTAAATATTCCATTAGGTATCAAATCACCATCTAGAGTGATATTAACATAAACTCCATCTAGAGAGGAATTAAATGAATCAAAATGGATATAGCTTCCATTTATTGATTTTCTAAAATCCTTTCCCTCATAAAAGAATCCATTATCAGTATATAATCTTACTCCTGTAATATTTAGTTTCGTCGGAGATTCAATAAAAAAATATTCTATAGGCAAAAAATAATTAATATTAGTTATTCTAAAAAATATATCCCCCTTTCCTGTCTCAAAATTATAATTATTATATAGATTATTAAGGATAATATTGTCTCCAGGACTAAAGAAAATTTCAAAATTATACTCCTCAAAGGGTAATTCTAATTTAATTTCATATGTTTTATTAATTATAAATACTCCTGCTAAAAAAATAAGAAAGGTTATAACTAAGATCGTAAAAAATTCAATATACTCTTTTCTAAAAGATTCTTTTAAATAATCTTCTTTACTAGAAATCAAGAAAAACAAAATAAACATAAAAGGATAGAATAAAAGTGCAAAAAATATAATATAATTTAAGCCTAATAAACCAAGATACATAACCAAAATAAGAAAGAAAGTTATAACTAAGGTAATACCTGCTATACAAATGGGTTGGGTATACCTAGATTTAACCATATTTAATATGAATATTTATAACATTTTAGTTTATTATGTTTTTGATTATCAAACAAAATAAAAATATAAAGTAGAAAATTATATAAACATTAAATGTAGATTAATTAAAAAGAGGTACAAATGCCAGAAGAATATCAAACAGATTTAACTTATGTTCTTTCAGATTTAAATACAAGAACAAGAACTTTAGAAGGTAAATATAATATTCTAGGTGAACGTTTACTTATAGTTAATCAAAATATGATTGAAGAATATAAAAAAATGATAAATGAGCTTAGAACTCAAGAAAGTGATATTCTTGAACTTAAAAAAGAAATTGAAAACTTAAAAGATATTCTTAGACAAATATTAAAAGAGATAGATTCTTTTGCAAAAAAAGAAAATATTAAAGTTTTAGAAAAGTATATTAACCTATGGAGCCCTTTAAAATTTGTTACAGAAAAGGAAGTTGAAGATATAATAAATAGAAAATTAGAACAAAAAAAAGGTGATATTGTTGATAGGCCTAAACAAAAAAGATCCAAATGAATTACCATTAGATAAAGTTTTACAAATGAGAAAAAAAGGCTTAACTAATGAAGATATAATTCCTAATCTAAGACAACAAGGTTATTCTTATCAAGAAACTGATGATGCAATAAATCAAGCAGATTTAAAACAAAATGTTGAAGAAGAACTTCCAGAACCACCATCACCTTCAGAAATGCAAGAATCTGCCTTAAATGAAGAATCCCAACAACAATATACTCAACCGCAATATCAAGAATCAATTCAACCAAAACAACAAATGGTTTTACCAACACCACAAAATATACAATCTCCAGATAGATCTATTGAAGAACAAATAGAACAAATTGCAGAGTCTATTATTGATGAAAAATGGCGAAATATGATTGAAGGTTTTGGTGATTTAACAGCTTGGCGTGAGCGTGTTAATCTAGATTTAAATGCTATTAAACAAGAAATTCTAAGAACACAAAGTAGATTTGAAAATCTACAACGTGCTATTATATCAAAAATTGGTGATTATGATAAAGGTATTGCCGATGTTGGTACTGAAATTAAAGCTTTAGAAAAAGTATTTCAAAACATTCTAGAACCATTAACATCTAACATAAAAGAATTAAATAGAATCACAGAAAAATTAAAAAGTAAGGTCTAGTTATTTATTTTTTTTAATTTTATTATAAACAAAAATAATCAAACAAGATATTATGTATAAAATTAAGATTGATAACACAACAAAAACTGGAGAATTTTTATAATAACAATAATCTGGTACATATGCAGGCATTAATTGTGGGCAATCTATTCCTGGATTTGAACAAGATACACCTCCATCAGGTCTAAAACAATCACCAATCTGTAAAAATAAAATATATATAATTATTATTAAAAGAATAGCAATTATTATTTTGAATACAGTTGGCTTAAAAAATTCTTTAATTTTCATCTTCCAATCAATCTAACAGCATATGATGTTACAAATATTAAAAATACAACTGTTAATGTTTTTGCTGTAAAAACACTACCCCAAAATCCAGTATGAAACCCTGTAAAAAATCCACTAAATACTTTTCCTGCAGATACTATAAATAAAACAACTATAATTATTATTATAATTACTATAAACCAAGTACTTTTAGCAGCACCTGCTAAAGCTTCTTCTTTGATACCTAAAAACATTAAAAAGAATAATATAAACATTAACACAACTAAAAATATTACAACCCAAGGAGTCATAAATTGTATTAACTCCATACCATTGGGCATTAAAATAAATAAAAATGCTATTATCAAAGCAATTGCTGCATTTGCAGAAGCATTATCACCAAATAATTTTAATTTACTTAAAATACCCCATATTATTGCAAATATAAAAATTAAAACAACAACTGGCATTACAAATTTTAAAATTTCTGGTTGTAATAAAGTGGCCATTTTTATTTAAGTTTTCTTTTCTTCCTTACTTATCCAATAAATTACTATTAAAAATATAGCTATAAAAATAATAACAGATATTGTTTGAGAGTCTATATTAGTTAACCAATAAGGTAAATTCCATCTATCTGACACACTACTTGCAAAAAAACTCCACCCAACAAATATTATTGATATAATAATAGCAGCAACATACCAACCACCAGTATCCCATCTTTTCTCACCACCAACAAATATACCTACAACTAATAAAAACATTAATATAACAACTAGAACTAAAGATATATTTGGTAAAAATGTATTAATTATATTAACAATATTTTGATTTTGTACTAATAACAAACCAATCACTAAAGCAACAACCGCATTAATATTTTTTTTATCACCTAATATTTTGGCTTTTTGTAAAACAGCAAATGATATTGTAAATATTAAAACAAATGGTAAAAAAACATCAAATCCACCTATATCTTTAAAACTATTAACAAGATCATTAAAATTCATTTTGTACCACCTTCACTTTTAAAACCAACAACATATCCTATTATAATTAATAAAAATGCTAAAAATATAACACTGCCTAAAATTGTACTGCTTTCAGCACCTGATGAAATAAAATTCCAAAATGTCTCAAGCCACGATTCATCACTGCCCTCTGACTTAATACTACTTAAAAATATTAATAAGATTCCAATAAAAATAACTAGAATTAAAAACCATTTGAATATTTTATTTTCTTCAAAATTAAATTGCTTATCTCCCATAAAACTTCCAGCTAATAACATAAAACTTATCAAAATAATAAGTACTAAAGAAATTTTAGGCATAGCCTCTTTTATTATACCAACAACATTAGTTGCTGCAATAACAAAAAATGCTATAACAAATGCAATCATAGCATCAACATTTTTTCTAGGATATTTTTCACCTTTTACATTTTCTTCTCCAAATAATTTTGTTTTTTCTAATATAGCAAAAACTAAGGTAAATACAAGAAGAAATGGTAATATCAC